>CADCRJ010000223.1 GCA_902803735.1 uncultured Spirochaetaceae bacterium | reverse complement strand
GCGCTCACAACAAGCCCGATGGAAGCCACGAACTTAAGAATCTTGCTGATTCTTTTCGCCGTAAGCCCGTCATCCTTCTCTTTATCAATTTCTTTTTCTTCTGACATATTTCCTCCTTGCAGCCTAAACGCCCTCAGCTGTCTTTTCTCATTTCTTCAAGAATTTGATTCAGCATCGTCTCTATCCGAATAAGCCGCTCGTTTGCCTCATTTCTGCCCTCGTAGAGGCGGTCAAATTTCTCCGCGTCATGCTTGCGGTCTTCGCTGGTCCGGGCTTCAAGAGTAACCATCTGCTGCTCCATTCTGCCTTGCTGTCTGCCCACCTCAATAAGCTTCCAGATAGCACCGCCACCTACAAAAAATCCCAAAGAAGAAATCACAACTGAAACCACTGGAACCCAGTCCATCTTTATCCTCCAAATATTTATTTAGCGTACACCTCGCGAGATTGTCACGTTCGGAGCAACAGCCCCTAGCGTGCTCGCTGAGATTCCCTTGCCAAGCAAAAGCTCAACGCGTGAAGTTGAGACGGACTCATCAAGGTTGTAGCTGTTAGCTGCCGCCTGTGTTCTTGTAGGAGGAATTTTCAGATTCTGATTTTTCGTAAAACTTGCATTTGCATCAAAACCACTTTTCATTTCAGAGATTCTGTCTGCCCATGTGTCCATTGTGCCACCAATGCCAGGAACCCAATCCAAAGCCCTTAAAACAGCCTCAATTGGAGCAAGCACAAAACTAAGTATCGCGGAACCAATCGTTTTAAAAACTCCAACAATTCCCTCGGACTGAAACACAGAAACAATACCTTGCCACAACTCTGCAATGTTGTTAAAAAGACCGCTTATAAAATCGAACAAAGGCTGCAATTTTGCTTTAAGAGATTCAACCCAGCTTTTAACAGCTTCGACTATCATCGCAAAGAACCCTGTTATCTTTTCCCAGATTCCGGCAAAAAAATCTGCAAGCCCCTCTCCAATCATAACGAAAAACGTCGAAATCTTTTCCCAAAGTCCTATAAAGAAAGAAGTTATGCTCTCAAAAATTCCAGCAAGAAATGCCCCAATTTTCGTAAAAATCTGTGATAAAAATTCTTCAACCGCGGTGGCATTATCGCCAAATAAAAACTTCATAAGCGATTGATACAGATTTGTAAAAAATCCGACTACGGCATTCCATACCGTAGAAAGAGTGCTCAGGGCTGCTTCCCCGAACCGTTTCAATGCGTCACAAATATCATCCCAATGCTTAACACAGATAACAATGATTGCAACTAACGCCGCAATCGCAGCAACGATACCCAAAACAATCCAGCCTATAGGAGAAGCGACAAAGACAGAATTTAAAAACCCCATCGCGGTAGAAAACGCCGTTGTTGCCGCAGAAGCTATTCCTGCACCGACCGCATATAATTTCATTCCTATGCCAGTAGCAACAGCTGCACTACCCTGTGCCTCGATAGCAACTGTTGTTCCCCACAAAGTTGCGTTATGCGCTGCCTGTATACCTTCAAGAACTCTTGTTGCAATCTCCCATGCTTTCATTGCTTTTGTTATCAGAAGAATAATATCCACAATGCCGTGCCAAGCTATGAAAAGCCCTCCTATCACAAGAATAGGAACTTTTAAATCCCAAATTGTTTTTATGAGTTGCAAACCTATAATAAGTATATTGCCGAACGGGCTTCTTATGTCTCCTAATGCCTGCTCAATGACAGGGCCTACAGTCGAAAATACCCCAGCAATTAAATCTGGCAGCTGATTTAAAATAGAGACAACAGCAGGAACTATATTATGAGCAAACGCTAGCACGGACTCTTGCAGATTCTCAAGGGACGGTTTTATATCCTGCCCCAAAGCTATTTTTGCAAGAATATCCTGGATATTTGTCTGCATACGCCCAAAAGAACCTGCAAGCGTCCTGTCAGCTTCTTCTGCAAAGTTTCCTGCATATTGTTCAGTTCTCTCAAAAAACATCTTCATAGCAAGCTCTGCTTTTTCCGCATTGCTTGCCGTCTTCCATTCAAATTTAAGTCCTTTTTCAAGTGCATAAGCAGACAAAGTTGTAGCGTTCATCGCAACGCCCAAGTTGTCCATCATGGTAAAGTTGCCTTTCGCCGCTCCTGCTATAGATTCCATAGCCATACTCGTATCAATACCCATTACAGAAGCAACGTCGGCGGCTCTCTGCATAGCTTTGGTCGAAAGCTCCATAGCACGCACTTGTTCCAAACCCGACCCCTGAAAAAGCGACCCCATTTTATTTGCTGTTGCCATATAATCCGAGGCAGAAAGCCCCATGTTCTTATAAGCGTCTTCTGCAAGTGTCTGCACGCTTTCCGCATATTCACCAAATACGGCTTCTGTACCGCCTAAGTTCTGCTCAAGCTCCATACCAAGAGGAACAGCAGATTTTATTGCCATTGTCGCTGCCCCTGTGACAGCACCAAACCCACCAACAACAGATTTTTTCAGAACGGCTTCAAATGTGGTAAAGCGTTTTTCGGCAGCTCCCAATGGTCCCGAAAAGTTTTTTTCTAACCATTGTGCTTTTCTTCCAGCGGCGGTAAGTGCAGGAGAGGCTTTGTCTAAAATGGAAAATTCGGTTCTTATTTGATAATTAGTTGACATATTTCAAAAACGCCTTATTATTTAGTGATGAAATTTGAAGAACTACCTGTAAAAATGCAAAAAGGACTCTTAAAAGGAACAAGAAAAACCCTTGTTATTGGTACTATTATTATTTGTACATTTTTCATGGGAATCGCGGCGTTAATTGCATCAATCGGGCATAATATGTGGGTTCTTGCAATTTTTCCAGCTCTTGTTGCTGTTATAGGGCTGCTGAATCTTTTCACAGAATTGAACTCCTCTTCTAATAGTTTAGATAACAGCATTAAGAATGCCGACTATTCTTTTTCAAATTCCTCTGCATCTGAATCAAACTAGGAATTAACGGTTCATACCAAAACAATAAATCTTCTAGTGAAAGCTCCTCAGGTTTCATTGGAAGATAATAATTCTGATATATTTCCCTAATCATTACAGAAATTCCATCAATGGCCTTTACGCTCTTTTCCTTGCCATTAACCGCAACCGTTACGGTTAATCCATCAAAAAAAGTCCGACAATTCCCATAAAGAATTTAAAGTCTGGCAAGCCGAGATTAAGAAACCATCCAGTATCTTGACCTGTCATACTGCTTGCAATGGCTAGTGCTTTTTGCGTTCCGTCGTTTCCTTTTTTGCCTGTGACGGTAAAGGCTCTTGGCGAAGGAACGTTAATTTCAACGACAGTTCCTTTGTACCCATCAGGACTGAACTTAGACACCGTATAAACAAGAATCCCCTCATCATTTATAATTGCATTACCTTTTGTCAAAGCACGGACAAAAAGTTTCTTGCCGCTAGAAAGCAGAGTTTCGTTCAACTCGCTCCGATTTTCACCTTCTTCAACTTCAAGCCCCATATTTTCTGCCCACTCGCTGAATTCCTGTTCCGCAAGCTCCACACTCATAGTCAAATCGTTTTTCTTAATGTTCTCGCACATCTTAATCTCCTCACAAAAGTACAGGGGCAGCCTAAAACTGCCGCCCCCAAGCCGTTACATAATCCGTATGTTTCCTTCAAGCGTGATTTCCATAGTGCCGTCGGCGGCATTGTACGCGCCGTCCTC
>CADCRJ010000222.1 GCA_902803735.1 uncultured Spirochaetaceae bacterium | reverse complement strand
TATGATGTAATCCAGCATGATTCTGTTCTTGCTTGTCATAAACTGCTTTTTCTTTGACGGCGGCAAGAATTCAAGCATTTCCCTGAGTGATTTGAACATCTCCAAAGACGGCTTGAATTTTGCAAGCGTTTTTCGGTCTTCGATTGCGCCTACGATTGACGGCAACATATCGATTGCTCTCTGGAACATCAAATCGTCAGCAGATTTCTCCTGTTTAGGCTCCTGTTGCTGAACTGGCTGTGGAGCAGGCTGAGGCGGCGGAGGAGGTGGAACATCCCTTTGATGTGCGTAATCTGCAACGAACTGGGCTGCTCTCCAAGCCTGATGAGCCGCGTAGTTTGCCTGTTGTGCAGAATTCGCAACTTCCTGTATCTGCCGCTCCAACGAGAGTATTGAGTCGTTTGGCATAGGCCGCGGAGCATATCGCGACGGCTGCTCTCGAAGAGGAGGCTCCCTGGAAGGAGGTTCCTCATACTTCGGCTCGTCATATACAGGCTCTTTCTGTGGCTGCTTGCTCTGTGGCGGAACGTAGCTGTCTTCTTGATTGTATGGCTCGTCCTCAAAGCCGTTGCTAGAATCTGACGAATCATAGCCATCAGATGAGGCTCCATCTCCAGAGTCCGAACCGTCGCTGCTATTGTCCGTCGCAGAATCGGTGTCGGATTCGTTGTCCGAAGAGATAGAGTCTGATGCATCTTCGCTTGCGGCATTACCTTCAGTATCGCTTGCAGCATCGTCTGCTGACGCACTCATGCCGTCTTGGAACAATGCGGCTGTTTCATCATCTTCTGGCAAGTCCTCAGAGTTTGAAAGCTCTTCCGAGCCGTCTGGCATTACCTGAATATCAATTGAGTCATCCGCATCGATAGGAATTTCTTCCTCTTCAGGCTCAGAATCCATCATGTCATCTATGGATTCAATGTCTTCCGTATCGTCCAGAGGTGTGTCATCACCGAACTGGTCAAAGTCGAAATTCTCTCCGTCGTCAGACTCAAATTCTGCGGAGTTTTCTTCCTCAACCTGTTCTTCTTGTTCTGTTGGTTGTTCTGCAGAGTTATCTGCAGATGTCTCTGCTTGTGCAGCAGCTTTAGCCGCAGCCTCCTGCTGTGCGAGAAGCTCTGCTTGTTGCCGTGCTTCAAGAGCGGCTTTCTCTGCATCCCTTTTCTGTTGTATGTTAGTGTTGATTGCATTAGCCTTTTTCTTTGAAAGTTGGTTATGCTCATCAACTTCGCTTGCCTTGTTGTACATTTCTAGGGCAGATTCCTGTTTGTCCTGCTTCTCATAAAGATTTGCGAGCTGAACCATAGCATCTGCGTCTGATGGATTTTCTTGAATGGCTGCCTTGAAATACTGCTCCGCGGCTTTTTCATCACCATTCTGAATAAATCGTTTTCCCCAGTTTTTGTAAACATCCTTGTAGTCTGGCGCGATTTTTTGAATCTTGTCAAAGCAAGTTTCAGCCTTGCTTTCTTCGCCTTTACAAATATAATACTGACCGAGTAAGTCAATTGTCTGAACGTCGTTAGGATCTTTTTTCCAAAGCTTTGAGAGCTGCTCGTTGGCAGCAGAAAGCTCTCCCGCAGACATGAGAGTGTGTGCTGACTGCTTTAATACATCGGTATCTTCAGGGTTCAAGTCCACGGCTTTTTGGATAGTGATAACAGCCTCGGTATGCTTACCCTGCTTTTCCTGTGAGTAAGCAAGACCAGTGAGGGCAGGGGTGTATTCGTTGTTCTTGTCGATAGCCTTTTTGAACTCTTTTTCTGCATTGTCAAAAACGCTCTGTCGGTTGTAAACCTGTCCCTTTGTCGTGTGCATCTTGAAGTCTTCTGGATTTAGCTCAAGTGCATGTGTTACTACATCATCTGCTTCTCGGACATGGTTCTGCTTCAAAAGGAGGTCTGCGTAGCCGTTGATTGCTTCCATCCAGCCTGGCTTTGCACGCAGAGCACCCTCGTAAAATGCGAGCGCACGGTCTGGCTCGCCTGTTGCTTCGAGAGTTTTTGCCATATTAAGCTGCAAAACAGGATGGTTTGGGTCAATCTTGAGACCATGCTGGTATGCTGCGAGCGCTTTGTCATTCTCGTTTCTGAGCGCATAGATTGCACCAATGTGGTTATATGCGAGAACGTCGCGCTGGTTTTGCTCAACGACCTGCTCAAAACATTTTACAGCTTCGTCGTAATTTCCTTGCTGGCGGTAAGTGAAACCTAAGTTGTATGGAACTTGGACATTATTTTCGTCAATTGCACGGGCTTTCTCCAAAATAGCGATTGACTCGTCGAATTTCTGCTGTCTGCGGAAAATTGCACCCATTGCGATAAGAATATCAATGTTCTTGTCATCAGTTTTGATAAGCTCATTGAAAATCTCCAAAGCCAAATCATCTTTACCGCTTTTTACGTATAAATTGCCAAGCTGCTTTTTATAATCATTGTCTTCAGGATTTTCCAGAATGAGATTCTTAAAAAGCCGAGCTGCCAGATTGTAATCGCGGGCAATAACAGCTGCTTTAGCACGTTCAAGAAGAAGCTTTGTATCTGACATGGATGCCTCCCAATTAGTTTCCAAGTCTTACAGAGGGTCTGGCGAATACCTCTTTTGAGAGACTGCCATTTATTCTGTTGTCTATTTTAGAATAAGCCGAGACTGCAAAATAGTAAATAGTTCCATTTTTTAGTCCGTTCAAAGTAATCGCCGTGGTGTTGCCCACATTTATTGGCGAGCTGCCCTCTATAGCAACTGAGCCAAAATACTCTCCCGGTCTGTTTCCATAGTAGACTTTGTAGCCGCCTGCTGAATCATCAACAGAATGGCTCCATGCAAGCGTTACGCAACCATTGCCTGGTGTCGCAGTAATTGAGAATGGGGGCAGCGGGTCGTCTTGCTCCGTATAGTTGAGTTTTACTTCTGAAACGCTAGGTGTTTTGTTTCCGCCACCGTCTGGGAACAGCTCAACTGCCAGCTGAAAATACAATCCCGAAACACCTGTGATTTTCTCGCCCGGAACAACTTCCTTCCAAGCTGGAAAATTCTCGTTCCAGCCGTAGCAGTTGTCGCCCGAACGTACGTAAAAGCGGACTTCTGTCTGAGCAGGCACGGCTGTTGATGCCTCGATACTGTTAAGTACAGCTGAGTGAGAAATCATAACAGGATTTGTCTTTAGCTTGCCACCGTCAATCTTGTATTTTTCGTTGCCTGTCGCGTACAGGCTTTTAGAGTCTTTGAGATTTGCATTGCGGTCAATGCGAAAGTTGTCGATTTTGCCAGCATATTCAGGACAAATGTCGAGCTTTGCCTTTACTCCGAGTACCGGATAGCAGACTGTTCCGTTCTCGTGCTCTGTCTTTGTGATGTACCGAAGGGCTTCTGTTCTTCCGTCGACACAGTATTCGATAAGACCTGATTCCTCGTCAAATGTGAGCGTATGACGGCTCCATTTTCTTGGAATTATGTTTGTAAGTCCGTTAAGAACGATTTCGCTGTCTTTGTATTCTGTGAAAATGTTCGTGAATTTCCATTGCAAGTGATTGTTGAAGAACGAGGCTGAAATCATCTGGTACTGTGAGTAACCTTTATTATTAAGTGAAGAACGCCAAGAAAGAACTGTCTCGCCGCTTTCAGCGATTGAAGGATTCAGCCAAAATTCAATGGTAAAGGAACCTACGACACCAGTCTGTCCAAAAAGCGCACGGTCGTTTCCTCTTAGAGAAAGCCCATGTGTCGTTCCTCTGCTCATTGCAGCTCCACGACCTTTTACGGCATCAGGAGTGTTTGAAAGTGAGTTTGAGACGATTTCGTAATGACCTGTTGAATCCCTTATTTCACTATTATCAAAGGTTAGCAACAAGTCCGTGGAGTCATTTGTTTCCTGCGTGCTTGTCACAAGCTGCACAGCATCGTATCCGAATTTACCGGTGCTGTATGTTATTCCTGACTGTTCCTCAATATTTCGCCAGCCATTCGCACCGCCAAAAATCATTGTTTTTGAGGCAGAAAATAGCGATGTGGCTGCGACAAAAACAGCAAAATGTGCTACAATGGTCTTAACAGAATTTCTCATTATGAATACAACTAATAACCCAGCGTATGAATCGCTCCATCAAACCGCGTTAAAAGCGCCCTCCTCCAGTGGTGTTTATATGTGGCGGAATCCCGAAGGAACCGTCATCTATGTTGGTAAAGCCAAAAGCCTTAAAAACAGGCTTTCATCATATTTTTCAGGTGAAAAGGAAATAAAAACAAGGCTTCTTATTTCCAACGCATCTTCAATTGAGTATATCACAACTTCAAATGAGTATGAGGCATTTTTGCTTGAAAATAACCTCATAAAAAAATACTCACCTAAGTATAACATACAGCTCAAAGATGGAAAATCATATCCTGTGTTAAAAATAACAAAGGAAGATTTTCCGCGTCTTTTTAAGACACGCCAAGTCCGTAAAGACGGCTCGGCGTATTTCGGACCGTTTCCTGACGCGGGTGCGCTCGACACCTTTATCGACACTCTCTACAGGCTCTACCCAGTAAGACATTGCCGAACTTTTAAGAAGCGCGACGCTCCGTGTATGTATTATCATATCGGACGATGCAAGGCTCCGTGCTGCGACAAGATAAATAAACAGTCCTACAATGAATTTATCGATGAAATAAAATCGTTACTTGAGGGAAAAGGCGAAGAAACTGTTATAAAACTTACTGCTGAAATGAAAAAAGCCGCTGCTGAACTGAATTTTGAAAAAGCCGCCCGTTTGCGTGATGGATTGCGTGCTCTTACTGTAATGCAGAACCAGAATATCGTGGAGAATTTTGGAACAGAGGACAGGGATTATATTGCTCATTTCCGCGAGGGAGAGCTTGTAAGTTTTACTGTTCTCAAAATCCGTGGCGGAAAACTTTTGGGCAGGGACAACTTTAGGGTAGAGAGCCTTAGCGAGGATTCTGAGCTTCTTGAGGAATTTGCACGTGCCTACTATGTCGAGCGAGAGATGATTCCTCCTGTGATTTTTATTGGAACGGAGGATGGCTCCGCATTCTTGTCAAAATGGCTCAAAGATACTTTTGATGCTGAGACTGCTGTACAGACTGCTGCTAACGCTGAGCGGAGGCATTCTGCTGCAATGGCGATGGCTCAGGAAAACGCGCATGAGGATATAATCCGTCGGTTACGCGAGAGGGGAGACATCCCTGCAATGGAAGAGCTTCGCGATTTGCTGGGGCTTGACCGGCTTCCAGTCCGAATCGAGGGCTTTGATATTGCTCATATTGGTGGAAAATTCCCAGTGGCTTCGCTTATCAGCTTTTACAACGGCAACCCTGATAAGAAAAATTACCGCGAGTTCCGGCTTAAAACTACTGACGGCGTTATTGATGACTTTGCCTCAATGCGAGAAGCCGCTACCCGCCGCTATTCAAGGCTTTTGAACGAGGGTAAGGAGATGCCTGACCTGATTTTGATAGACGGTGGTATTGGACAAGTAAATGCCGTTGACGGTATATTAAAGGCACTTGGTCTTGATATTCCGATTGCGGGTCTCGCCAAGCGGGATGAGGAGATTTGGCGACCACACGCATCCAAGCCGATTTGTCTTCCAAAGCGAAGCGATGCGCTCAGGCTTTTGCAGCGTGTGCGAGATGAGACTCATCGCTTTGCTACGAGTCGTAATCAGGAGCTTCGCACCAAGGAGAACATTGTTTCTTCGTTCAGGGAGTTGCCTCATATCGGCGAGAAAAGGGAGAAAATCCTTATCAAGACATTTACTACGCTTGAAAATCTTGCTGCGGCAGAGGAGTCCCAGATTGCTCAGGCTCTTCACGTAAGGGCAGGCGAGGCAAGCGAGATTCTGCTTGCTGCCCGTGCCGCCGCAGAAAAACGGTCTGAGACAAAAAAACTTAAGAAGACTGTGATTGACTCTCAGCTTGAGCAGAAGTCTTCAGAAGGCTCGGTTTATGCAAAACGCCTTGCAGAGTCGGCGTTCGATTTGGATGTAGCTGATTCTGAGCAGCCTTAGCAAACTTGCCGTTTTTAAATAATTGGTGGTAAAATTGGATATGTTAGCTCGAAAGAGAATTAGATTTGCTGTTATCATGCTGATACTTCTCGTCTGCATTGTCTTTGTGCAGATTTTTGTTGCGTTTGTTTTGAGGCATCCGTTAAAAAACGAGCATGTGCCCCGAAAATTCGGTGCGACTTACATGACCATGGACAATCAGTATTTTGAGCTTTTGAACTCATTAATAGAAGAAATTGTCGAGTCGAACGGCGACAGGCTCATTACGCGTGACCCTGCCAACAGCCAGCTAAAGCAGAATGAGCAGATTATGGACATGCTGGATATGGGCGTTGACCTGATTTTTGTTAATCCTGTTGACTATGAGAGCATTGCGCCTGCTCTTGTTGCTTGCCATGAGAGAAACGTGCCGTTTATAAACATAGATACTACTACGGCTGGGGATGGCTACGCATCAAGCATTATAATGTCGGACAACTACAATGCGGGCGTTTTGATTGCGAAAGACCTTATATCAAAGCGAAAGTCTGCTAAAATCGTAATACTGTACGATAAAGCCATAAGCTCTACGAACCTTCGGTTTCAGGGATTCTTGGACACAATAGGGCAATCTGATTTGCAGTACAGCATTGTCTATACAGCTTCAGGAACGACTCTCCTGCATGAGACAATGGTTGAGATGCAGAAATTTCTTGATTTGGGGCTGGAGTTTGACGTAGTTCTTGGCTGTAACGACCCTGCTGCATTGGGTGCGCTTGCGGCGATTCAGAATAATCACATAAAAAAGGATGTATTAATCTACGGCATTGACGGCTCTCCTTCCGCAAAGATGATGGTTCAGCAGGGCTACATGGAAGGAACTGCGGCTCAGTTTCCCTCAAAAGTCGCAAAGCTTGCGGTTCAAAACGCTTACAGCTGTTTGGAAGGAACCTCTGTGGAGCACAATGTCAAGATTCCTGTTCAGCTTATTACAAAAGAGAACGTGGATTCATACAATGTTATGGGATGGCAGTAATGGGCATGAATTTGCAAATAACACGATTACGCGGTGTCCGCGGAAAAATAACGCTTTCAAGACTTCGCTACGGAATGTTGTTTCTAAACATTACGGCTTGTCTTTTTGTAATGTCGGTCATTGCGATTACGACGACGAATGTCTGCTTGTATGGTAAGGCAGAGGAATTTTTACGGACTTTGGGGCGGGTTCCTGTTAATCCCTATTCGTCTCTTGTAAAAACTTGCTGCATCTGCCTGATTTTTTTCGTGACGTTCATAATAAGACAGAGTGTTTCTATACATAAAAAAGGCATAATTTACTATACGTTCTTTGTGGATGCGGTCCTTAACATAATTCTTCTCGGTGTAATGCATTGCAACTACAACGGTTTTATCCTTTGGCTCCTTGCTAATATTATCTTCTATATGGAAAGCAACTGGAAATTCCTTGCTATGATAGCTGGAATATTTATTTATATGATATTCAGTTACGACCTTATAAATGTTTATGTGCCGCTTTTTTCTGTAAAAGATTATTTTGTCTTTTATTACAGAAATGTTCAGCATATTCTTTTTGCTTCGTTTTATATGCTGCATGATTTGAATTTCATTTGCTTTATAATTTTCTGCATTCAGGTAATCAGGGAACAAAAGGACATTATCGACGAGATTCGTGGGTTGTACGCAAAGCTGAAGGTTGCGAATGAGGAGCTTCGCGAATATGCAGACATAAAAGAAAAAATGGGCGAGACAAAGGAACGCAACAGGCTTGCCATGGAGATACATGATACAATAGGACACTCGCTCACTGGAATTTCTGTAGGGGTGGATACTTGTATAGCTATTATGGATACAAATCCTGCCGTAGCAAAGGCTCAGCTGCAAGTGATTTCTGGCGTCGCAAAAACTGGCATCGCGGACATAAGGCGTTCCGTAAGCACATTGCAGTCTGATGACAGCGAAAAAACATCGCTTGAGCATAATATACGTGATATGCTTTATAAGGCGGAAAAAGCGACTGGCACAAAAATAGAGTATGATTGCAGCACGGAGCTTAGCTTTAATGATGACGAGGAAAAGGCTATATTCCGTGTTATTCAGGAAAGCGTTACGAATGCCATAAGACACGGAAGAGCGACCGAGATAAGAATACAGATTTGCCGAGAGCAGGACAATCTTAAGATTACGATATGCGACAACGGCTGTGGATGCAAAGACTTTAAGAGTGGTTTTGGCACAACCCACATGAAGGAGCGTCTGGCAATGCTTGACGGGCATATTGAGTTCAAGTCGGAGAATGGTTTTACCGTGAATGCGGTTATCCCGCTAAGAAAGGAAGGTAATGGACAATGATAAAGGTTCTTATTGCAGATGACCAGCAGCTTATAAGGGAAAGCCTTAAGCTCTTTTTGGAGAGCACAGGAGAGTTTTCTGTTACGGCGGCTGTCGGGGATGGAATCGAAGTGCTTGATTCCGTGAAAAATGAGCAGCCTGACATAATTCTCATGGACATACGTATGCCAAAGCTTGACGGCGTTCAATGCACAAAGCAGATAAAAGAATCCTATCCTAGTGTTAAAATTATAATTCTCACAACCTTTGACGATGACGAATACGTGTACAATGCCCTAAGATTCGGGGCTAGCGGGTACCTCTTAAAAGGAATTGCCCTTGACGAGCTAAAAAATGCAATCAAAACCGTTTACGTTGGTCAAGCCATGATAAATCCTGACATAGCCTCAAAGGTGCTGCAACTTTTTTGCAAGATGGCTAACGAGGGTAATAACATGGTCATAAACAATAGCGACTGTGAGAGCCTTACCGAAACCGAGTGGAAGATAATCCGTCAGATAGAGAAGGGGCTTTCAAACAAAGAGATTGCAAAGACTTTGTTCCTTTCTGAGGGAACGGTGCGTAACTACATAAGCACGATTTTGGACAAGCTTGAGCTGCGTGATAGAACCCAGCTTGCCATCTGGGCTGTGCAGATGTCACTAAGCATATAGGCGATTTTTATGAAAAAAAATCTTATTCTAGGTTCTGCTGTTAGTCTTTTGTTTGTAGTTCTTGCCCTTGGAACAATCTCCTTGTGCAAGTTCCTTCCATATAAACATGTTCCTGTTACTTTGGAACTTGGAATGTTTGCAGGAAGCAACTGGGATATTGCGAACGGTGACAGTTACCGAATAATAGACCGTACAATACTGGAGTTCGAGCAGAAAAATCCTGGCGTACGAGTTCACTATTATTCAGGAATACGCAGACAAGACTATGACGAGTGGCTTTCTGAACAAGTCCTGCAAGGAAAAACTCCGGACGTGTTCTTTGTGCGGCCTAATCAATTTGAGCGGCTTGTCTCGCTTGGTATATTGAAAAATCTTGACTCAATAATAAGCGAAGACAGTCAGATAAGGGGATGGGAGTATTTTACTCCTGCATGGAATGCTGGCACTTATCACGGCAAGCAGTATGCCATTCCTTATCAGGCAGATTTTACGCTCATGGCTGTGAATATGACACTCTTAAAGATGCATGGGCAGCAAATGCCTGAGCGTAACTGGACATGGGATGATTTTTATTCGCTCTGCAAGTCTATGACTCTTGATGTAGACGGGGACTCTGTCCTTGATATTGCTGGAACTTGTAACTATACATGGAAAGAGGCTGTTTATGCGAACGGAGTTAGGCTTTTTGACGACAACGGAAAGAGAATATACTTCTCTGACCCAAAGACTGTTGAAGCCGTTCAGTTCATGCAAAAACTTTCTGCACTTACCAAGGATAAGATGTTTACCTCGGCTGATTTTGATGCGGGTCGTGTCGTGTTCATGCCTATGTCGTTCGCAAAATTTTGCACCTACATATCTTATCCATACAAAGTGTACAAGGACTTGAACTATGAGTGGGGCTGTCTCTCAATGCCAGCGGGCTACTCTGGTAATAATACGTCCGAAGTGAACACCCTGCTTGTAGGCATGAATGCACATACAAAACATGAAAAGCTAGCTTTTGAATTCCTCAAGATGTTGGTGCATGACCTTTCTGTGCAGACTGATGTTTATCGCTCTGGGCAGGGAGCTTCTGCGCTACGGCTTGTCGCAGCGTCAGATACTGCAAAGAACATGATTGACAATTATACGCATAGCGGAGAATACAGACTGAACCTCGTCGCTGAGATTCTTAACTGCGGCTTGCAGCCTCCTCGTTTTGAGCAGTATGCTGAGACTATGATTATCGCCGACAATGCCATCAACAACATTATCCGTGACAAAAAAGATGCAGACAATTCCCTTAAGATGCTGCAAAGAAATATACAGAACCAACTGGCAAAATGATGCTTTTTTACTGAGTTCCAGCAAAAAATGACATTTGTCATATAAAAATCGTGACAATTTTCAGTTGTTTGCTTCCATAGAGCGTTTATACTTAGACTATCAGAACTGACATCTGTTCTTATATGCTGTGCAGGTGTCAATCAAATGGAGGCATTTATGAAAAAAATCATTAACACATTGGCTGCATTGACTATGGCTGCCCTTGCTGCTACAAGCTTTACTGCATGTAACGGAAAATCTGCTGCAAAAAATACTGCTGGAGCCGAGAAACACTATAAATTCGGCTTTACATGCATGGACCAGTCAAACCCTTTCTTTGTATTGATTGAAAAAACTATTCGTGAAGAAGTTGAGGCTAGGGGAGACAAACTTGT
Organism: uncultured Spirochaetaceae bacterium; assembly: GCA_902803735.1. Taxonomy (GTDB): domain Bacteria; phylum Spirochaetota; class Spirochaetia; order Treponematales; family Treponemataceae; genus Treponema_D. The sequence goes on along the minus strand of CADCRJ010000222.1, from coordinate 4,529 downwards.
TTCTGTTGACCCTGCAAACAACGTAACCCGCCAGATTCAGCAGGTAGAGGATGTAATCGCTCAGAACGTAGACGGTTTCTTCCTTAATCCAGCAGAAGCAGAAGGAATCATTCCTGCACTTGACCAGCTCAAAGCTGCTAAAATCCCAATCGTAAACTTTGATACTGAAGTTGCTGATATGGACCAGTATGTTGCCACATACACAGGTTCGGACAACTACAATGCTGGTAAAGTTTGCGGTGATGACCTTGTAAAGAAATGTCCTAACGGCGGCGATATCATTGTCCTTGACTCACCGACAATGAACTCTGTTACTGACCGAACAAACGGATTCCTTGACGCAATCAAAGGTCATGGATTCAATGTTGTTGCACAGCAGGACGCAAAAGGAAATCTTCAGGTCGCAATGGGTATTGCAGAGGACTTGCTCCAGGCTCATCCGAACGTAGTCGCAATCTTTGGTGGAAATGACCCTACAGCATTGGGAGCACTTGCTGCTGCAAACGCTGCAAATATCAAGAATACAAAGATTTATGGCGTTGACGGTTCACCAGACATCAAGAAAGAGCTTGCAAGCTCAGATTCTCTCATTGAAGGAACTGGAGCTCAGTCACCAATCAATATCGCTAAAAAATCTGTAGAGCTTATGTACAAGATTATGGCTGGTGAGAAAGTTGAGCCTCGTTATCCTGTTCCAACATTCCTTATCTCAAAGGACAATGTAAACGAATACGGAACATCTAACTGGCAGTAGTGGGACAAATTAAAGGCAATCACTAAAAAACGAAACTGAGTTTTTAGCGATACCTAAAACAAAACAGGGAGGGAGCTTGCTTTTTTGGCGGCTCCTTTCCTATTGCAACAGGACAGGTCAGATGAGTGAAAATGTATTATTAAAAATGAAAAACATTGATAAGACATTTCCTGGCGTAAAAGCTTTGCAAGACGTGAACTTTGAGCTGAAGGCGGGTGAGGTTCACGCACTTCTGGGCGAGAACGGAGCCGGAAAATCTACTCTTATCAAGATTCTTGGCGGTATCTACAAGGCTGACAAAGGCGAGATTTATATAGACGGCAAAAAAGCCGAGATAAACAACGTATTTGATTCCCACAAAAACGGCATAGCCATTATACATCAGGAACTTGTTCTTGTTCCGCACATGACGGTGGCGGAGAACATTTTCCTTGGCCGCGAGCCGATGAACGGATTCCTTGTAAACAGGGCAAAAATGAACGAGGACACGGAGAAGCTGTTAAAAGCCTATAAAATGACTTTTTCTCCGCAGACACTCATGGTTGACCTTACCATTGCTCAGCAGCAGATGGTCGAAATCATAAAGGCAATTTCATTTAATTCAAAGATTCTTGTTATGGATGAGCCGACATCCTCTATCTCTGACAAGGAAGTTGAATTCCTTTTTAAGATAATGCGAACCCTTACAGAGAAAAATGTCGGCATTATTTACATTTCTCACAAAATGAGCGAGCTTTGGGAAATTTGTGACAGGGTTACGGTTCTTCGGGACGGTCAGTACGTCAGCACCGAAGTCGTAAAAGACATCACAAAAGACGAGCTTATTTCAAAAATGGTCGGACGAACCCTCGAACAGTATTACGTGCGAGATTTTGGAACGCCAGGCGAGACTGTGCTCAAAGTAGAGCACATTAATGACGGAAATATGGTGCAGGATGCATCCTTTGAGCTTCGCAAGGGTGAGATTCTCGGCTTTGCGGGGCTTGTAGGGGCAGGACGGAGCGAGACTATGAAGGCTCTGTTCGGGCTTGCAAAAAAATATACAGGAAAAGTTGTTCTGAACGGCGAGGAAGTTCATTTTACATCCGCTGCGGAAGCTCTCGCAAAGGGCGTTGCGCTGGTACCAGAAGACCGCAAGGTTGAAGGCTTGTATCACGTTCAGAGCGTTGCTTACAACACCACTATCGAGGTGCTCAAAGAATTTATCCACGGAATTGTTCTGGATAAAAGCTGCGAGCAGAAAATAGTGGCAAAATACAACAGGATGATGAACACTAAGACAGCTGGCTTTGAGACTGCTATCGGGCACCTGTCTGGTGGCAACCAGCAGAAGGTTATGATTGGCCGATGGCTCGCCGCCAAGCCTAGCGTACTTATCCTTGATGAGCCTACTCGTGGTATCGATGTAGGTGCAAAGGCTGAAATCTACATGATTATGAACGAGCTGACCAAACAGGGAATGTCAATAATCATGATTTCTTCCGAGCTTCCTGAGATTATCAATATGAGTGACCGAGTTTATGTTATGGCAAACGGCAGAATGACCGGTTGCATAGACCATGCGGATGTTTCTCAGGAAAAAATTATGGCTCTTGCCACTGCTGAATAAAAAGGAGGGCAGCAATTATGGAAATGAATGCAATAAAAAAAGCGAAATATACACAGAATGTCTTACTGTTCTTGAGAGAGAACCTTGGAATCTTGGTTGCTTTTGCGGTTCTTTATATCTTTCTGGCGGTAAATCCTGCTACGTCAGAATCGTTCTTGACCCGACAGAATATGTTCAATGTTCTTAGACAGCTTTCTACGAACCTTTACCTGGCCTGTGGTATGACGATGATAATCATACTGGGAGGAATTGACCTTTCTGTCGGTTCAATAATCGCATTGTCTGGATGTGTGGCCGCTGCCTGCGTAGCCCGACATGGAATGCCTATTCCATTGGCACTTGTTTTTGGTATTGTAATTGGTGTGGTTTTCGGAATGATTAACGGTGTTATAATCTGTAAGACAACTATTCCGCCGTTTATCGTAACGCTTGCAACTATGAATGTTGCGAGAGGCTTCGCCTATGTTTATACAGGCGGTTCTCCTGTACGCGTCGTATCAAAGGAATGGCAGTTCATAGGGGCTGGTTATATGGGACCGTTCCCGACTCCTGTAGTCATTCTTCTTGTTGTGCTTGTCGTTACAGCCCTGCTTATGAATAACACAAAACTTGGCCGCTACATCTATGCTGTTGGTGGCAATGTTCAGGCGGCTCATTTTTCTGGAATATCCGTAACAAAGGTCAAGTTCTGGGTTTATTCGTTCTCTGGTCTCATGGCAGGACTTGCAGGTGTTGTACTTGCTTCTCGTATGTACTCTGGACAGCCGACGGCGGGTAACGGTGCCGAAATGGACGCAATCGCAGCCGTCGTAGTCGGCGGTACGTCAATGTCGGGAGGTTCTGGCAAGATTGGCGGTACAATAATCGGTGCTCTTATTATTGGCTTCTTGAACAACGGTCTTAACCTGTTGAACGTAAATTCATTCTGGCAGTATGTTGTAAAAGGATTGGTAATCCTCCTCGCCGTATTCTTGGACTTCATACGAAACAGAAACAAGAAGTAAGTTATTACGATACAAAAAGTTACTGTAGCAAGTGCCGAGTTTCACAAAACTTGGCACTTGTTTTTTTACACGAACTTGGCGAAAAATTCGCACTCATCGTCATTGCAGATTTTAGCTTCTTCAAGATTGCAGTTCACATGAAAAACGTGCGAAATCTTTTTATTTCCTTTACTGCCAAAAATCCTAAGCACGGTTTCAATTCCCTTGCTCCTAAGAAAATCGTACATCGGCTGTGCGGCTGGCAGCAAAAAATCCTCGTGGCTGCTCATTATGAACGACGGCGGAAAATCTTCCGTAATATGCGAGAGAACGTCAATTTTATTTAATGAATCTTTGTCAGAGCCGTTGATGGTACTTGCATAAGCTTTGAAAATTTCGTCCGTGCCATTCACTATCATGCTTTTTGTGTCATAGATTCCGCAATTCAGAGCGACCGCCTTAATTTTTACGTTCGGCAGCAAAAAATCGTAAAGTTTTGCAAACTCTAGGTTTGTGAATATCGCAGCGTAGTGGCTTGTAAGCTGAGCCCCAGCTGAATCCCCGACAAGAATCAAGTTGTCTTTGTCAATGCAATATTCGTTGCCGTGCTTTTCTATAAAGGAGAGGGCTGCGTTTATGTCTTCCAAAGCCGCAGGAAACGGATTCTCTGGTGCAAGCCTGTAATTGATATTTACTACAACAAAGCCTCTCTGTGCAAGACTCATGCAGTAGAACTTGTAGACTTCCTTGCTCCCGTAAACCCAGGCTCCGCCGTGAATGTTCACTATTGCTTGTCGCTTGCTTTTTACGTCGTTCGTCATGTAGATGTCGAGCAGATTGCTCTCGCCATGAGTGCCATAAGAAATATCGTAAAAATTGTTCATGTTTTCAGGCACTGTAAGGTTTGCGTCTCTTTTCTTGTCAGATTTTGCCCAGTTCACACGAATTTTATCAATTTCTTTTTGTAAGTCATGTTTTGGATTAAAGATATCATTCAGCATAGTGCTTTAAGTTTAGCACGAAGAAGTGATTATGCAAATTTTTCGTTACGGTACAAAATTTGAATTCCTGAACTATTAGGGCGAATGTCGAGTTCCCTTTTTTCTTTTTGCTGTCATTTTTGCCCCCAAAAAATGTGGTAAATCCAAACTGACTCAAGAAGCACGAACATTGCTGCTGAGAT
>CADCRJ010000221.1 GCA_902803735.1 uncultured Spirochaetaceae bacterium | reverse complement strand
GCTACGTTGTTAATAAGCGTTACTATATCCCAGATGCTCTCGATTTTCTCGCTCAGGTTCTTGATTCCGTCTATCGTCTGCTGGTTCGCGTCAAATATCTCATGCAGCTGCTTTACGTTAAGCTCTATCTGAGCAAAACCTTCCACAACATCAGAAGAAGTCATGTTCGCAACGCTCGAAACATCCTTGATTTTTTTAGAGATATTCTCCGAGAGGTCGTTCGTGTCTTCCATCGTGGCGACAATTTCCTTTACAGCCGCACTCGAATCCTGCGACGTTGCCGCAGTTTCCTTTGCAGAGACAGCAAGGTTCTGAGCCTCTTCAAAAAGGCGTGCACCCATCTCGTGCTCTTTCTTTCTAATCTCTCGCTCTTTCTCAAGGATTTTAAGCTCTTTCTTCTGACTCTCGCGCTCCTTTTCCTGTGCAAGACGGATTTGAGACATCATAATCTGGAGTTTTGCAATGAATATGACAAATATGGAAAAAATCAGTTCCGTAACGATGATAATAATAAGGAGAGCTGCACTTTCCCTAAGCTTTATAGAATTGATTGACTCCGTGGCAAGCAAATACCAGCCATAACTTGGAAGATAGCGGATTACACCAGAAGTGCTAGGATTAACATGAAATTCATACACTCCCCCGCCATTTTTTGACAAGTCTTTCGCTTGCTTCATCACATTCTCAAAATCAACCTGACTAGAATAGATTTTATCGATGTGCAGTTTGTCAACAAGAACTTGCTTGTCCTTGGAGCCTGTAACTTCCTCTGCTTCATTGAAAAAGTACATAGCAATCTCATCTTCAAGATGCTCGTAGCACTTTCCGATAAAATTATCCAGCTCAATTCCAGTTCCGACCATCCCAATAGGCTTCTTGTCCTCGTTGCGAACAACGGCATTGAGCCAGAGACAAGTCATATTTAGCTCAGCATTGTAGTTGATGTTAAAATTGTAGACTTCTGTTTCGTAGAGAGTCATCTTGTACCAATAATCAGAAGGGTTGTCAGGATTTACGGTGTATGAATATTCCATCGCGTTCCAGAATTCCTTATCCGCGTCATTTGCCCAGAAAATCATGTGAGAAGTAAACGCATCCTGAAAACTTTGGAATTCCGTCATCGCACGCAAGCGGTTATCATCAGTCTTTGGGTCTTTGAAAAACTGTATGACGGTTGGAGATGTGGCGAGCTTTTTTGCAAGTGCAATTTCTGGCTGCAGGTAGTCTTCCATCATAATTCCCTTACGGCTCACTTCATCCCTCAGTTTTTGTGATACACTTCGCCGTGCCATTTGTTTTGAAACCATGATATAGACAGTTCCCAAAACAACAGTCATTACAAAAATCGTCAAAAAAGAAATCACATAATTTTTTTTTAATGAAATAATCTCTTTTATTTTTTCAACAAACATAAAACACACCTTCGCCATGAGTTTTTATGCAGAACAGAATCTTAAAAACTGGAAAAAGCTCTCTTTTCTAAAAGCGTGCTAACCATACATTCAGATTATAACACGCTTTTAGAAAATTCTACAAATAAAATTTGAAAGATTTCATTCTTGTTTTGCGTTGTTCAACTCCTCACTGATTTTACGAACGTTCTCCGCAGCCCCGGAAATATTGTCCGTAGCGACAGTAAAGCTCTCTACGCCAGATGCAATCTCTTTGATTGCAATAAGAATCTGCTCGCTCGCAGTTGCCTGCTGCTGTATTATATCGGCAATGTCATCCGCACTTTTCGCCGTGATTTCTGCCGATTTCTTGATGCTGTTAAAACGCTCGTCCAGTCCACGTGCGTTCTCGTAGCCAGAATTGATTTTTTTGGTACTGTTCTCAGAGGCTTTAAGAAGATTATCAGAAGAGTGCTGAATCTCGCTTATTTTCTCTTTAATCTCACGAGTTCCTATGATAATTCCGTCAGAAAGACGGCGAATCTCGTTCGCTACGATTCTAAAGCTCTTGCCCGCCTCGCCCGCAGAGCTTGCCTCAAGCTCCGCATTGAACGCGATGATTTTTGCCTGGTCAGCTACGTTGTTGATAAGCGTAACTATGTCCCAGATGCTCTCGATTTTCTCGCTAAGATTTTTGATTCCGTTTATGGTCTGCTGGTTCGCGTCAAATATCTCATGCAGCTGCTTAACGTTAAGCTCGATTTGGGCAACGCCATCCAAAACATCAGAAGAAGTTGTATTTGCAAGCCCGGAAACATCCTTGATTTTTAGAGAAATACTCTCTGAAAGGTCATTCGTGTCTTCCATTGTGGCAACGATTTCCTTTACCGCCGCGGCAGAATCCTGAGAAGTCGCCGCCGTTTCCTTTGCCGAGACAGCAAGATTTTGAGCTTCCTCAAAAAGAGTCGCACCGATTCTATGCTCCTTTTCCTGAGTCACACGAATCTGTTCCATACCCTCTCGGATTTGGTTCATGGATTTGCGCTCTTTTTCTTGTGCCCTAGAAATCTGCGTCATAAGACTCTTTAATTTTAAGATAATAATTATAAAAACGGCAAAAATTACCAAGCTTATAGAGATAATTATCGTTACTCTCTTTTTTACCATATTAATGATAAATGAAACCTCAAAATCACAGCCTATAAAACCAACGCTCTTGCCATTTGAATTCTTAATCGCCTTGTAGGTACTGACTGTCCAGCCCCAACTTTCCTGATAGTTTATGCCGGAACTCGTCATCTCGCCGGTTTTCATCGTTATAAACGGAGCTTCAGTCCATGAGGCAATATCCTCCTCTGTTCCCATCGGAGAAAAATTCTCCTCATCACTTGGGTCGCAGCTTCCATCTATAATGTAGCGGTAAGTAGAACCAGAAACAGGACTCATCGTAAACAAGTAAGCACAGCCAACGGACTGAGCCACATCAAGCATCCAGAGCCTTGTCTCCTCTGCCCATGGGTCATCCTTATCAAGAGAATAAACAAGTTTTTCAAATTTATCGCCGTCAATGTGTTTAAAAACTTTCTCCACGACAGGCATACCCTGCATTATTGAAAACTGCTCCGCAGTTTTTATTATGCTCATCGTGGAAATTATTACTACGGCTGATAATGCAATAAGGATTATAACTGCATTAACCGCAATAAGTTTAAAATTTAGCACACCATTGCTTTTTTCTTGTGAGGTCTCCATAAAAAGGGATTATAACACATATTTTAAGAATCTACAAATAAATTTTCACACTGAAAATTCATTCTTAAAAAAACATCATAATACGAAACTTTTATTACATAGCAAATATTTTTGATTATAGACGCATTGGATGAAAAACTATTCTCTACAACTGTTTTACTTGGATTATTAAGTAAAAAACTTGAATATTTTGTATGAATTAATATTTGCCTATACAATTCTCTTAGATTTCCATACAACGCATTTTGTCCTTTCTTATTGTTCAATTTGTATTTTACAAATTCTGAAAATAAGACCACACAAGAACTTGCAAAGAATGTTAAAACATGAAAGATTGAAAAGAAATATATATTCTTTTTATTTTCAAACATACTCCAAGCCCCTATTAAATATCAATCACCTTAGGCGAAGAATTATATAAAACATCATTCAACCCATTCTCTTTTATTTTTTTTACAAGTTCATCATAAGTACTAATGTTACTGTATGGTTCAGCTGATGTTCTCGCATTTTCTACTGTCATTACATAATAAGTTCGTGCATTTGATGCTTGTTTTTCAAACTTCACAGGAAGATTATTCAATTCGTTTTTCAACGCTCTTGCCGTAACCTCAGCAATCTTGCATCTGCCGTTTTGTGTCCGTACAAGTTTTCCGCGTATAAAATTGTCTCTTTCCTCTGTAAACAAGATGATTTCCGTGCATGAATCAATATAAGGATGCATTGGATAACGAGTAAACTTCTTGCTTTCTTTTTCTATTCCTGCTGCATAAAAGT
>CADCRJ010000220.1 GCA_902803735.1 uncultured Spirochaetaceae bacterium | reverse complement strand
CACCTCCACGGGCTTTTTATTCGTTTATTATATCATCTTAAACGAATTTTTTAGCCCATCAGTGTCTACTTTTATTGTAGCACCAATGCTCCCCCAGCTTTTTATGCTATAACTTCTCCCCCCATAAAAAGGACTATTAAAATTGAAAAATCACTGTCCCCTTTCCTCATACAAAAACAGCCCCGACACATATGTGTCAGGACTGCCTTCATAGCGACAAATTAATTATCCAGTGCCTTGAATTCCTCTTCCTTTGCGTAAACGTTGAGCGCGTCGAGCATTTCGTCCATGTTTCCCATCATAAAGCTTGGAAGATTGTGGAGCGAAAGGTTGATTCGGTGGTCTGTTACGCGATCCTGCGGGTAGTTGTAGGTGCGGATTTTTTCAGAACGGTCACCGTTTCCGACCATGCTCTTTCGGGCAGAAGAACGCTCTGCATCGAGTTTTGACTGCTCAAAGTCGAACAATCGCGCGCGCAAAACTTCCCATGCCTTTTCTTTGTTCTTAATCTGGGATTTCTGGTCCTGTTGGATTACGACGATTCCCGTTGGAATGTGGGTGAGTCGAACCGCAGAGTCCGTGGTGTTTACACACTGTCCGCCAGGTCCGCCAGCGCGCATTACGTCTACGCGAACGTCGCCCGGATTGATTTTAACGTCTGCTTCCTCGGCTTCAGGCAAGACTGCAACCGTAACTGTAGAAGTCTGCAAGCGTCCCTGAGATTCTGTTGCAGGAACTCGCTGAACGCGGTGAACGCCACTTTCCCAGCGGAGCGTTCCGTAAACGAATTTTCCCTGAATCTGTGTGACGATTTTGTTGAATCCGCCGACCTCTGTTTCCTGAGCTTCGACGTTCTCGTATTTCCAGCCCTTGCGCTCGCAAAGGTGAATGTACATTTCCCACATGTCGCGCACGAAAAGGCTCGCCTCGTCTCCACCCGCTGCCGAGCGGATTTCAAGGATGATGTTCTTTTCGTCGAGCGGATCCGGCGGAATGAGCTTGAGCTTCATCTGTTCTTCAAGCTGCGGAACTTTTTCTTCAAGTTCTTTAAGCTCCTCGCGAGCCATTTCCTTCATTTCTGGGTCGTCTTCGGCCGTAATCATCATTTTTGCGTCTTCAATTCCCTGAAGGCATTTTCGGTATTCGTTTCCAACTTCAAGGACACTTGTAAGAAAACCGTGTTCGCGCATAACGTCCTTGTATTTTTTCTGGTCTTTGACTAAATCCGGATCTTGTACTAGCTCGCTGACTTCAACAAAACGAGCGTCCAATTCTGTAAGTTTCTTCAATAAATCCATAGTCTCTTATTCTAGCAAATTTAAAAAAAATTGAAAATATGGGCACGCTATTAGATTTTAGGGAAAACCCAAAATTAGATAAATAATTATAAAACCTATTGACTAAGTAGGAAAATGTAATTATTATTCTTTACATACTAATTTACTAGGTATTTGCAAATTTTGGCGTTGTCAAAACTGTAATTTCGTGCATCTTGCACGACCGCTAACTCGAAGTTTTTAAGGAGTCCGTTATGAAAAAAATATCTATTTTGATTCTTGCAACAGCAGTTTTAAGTTCGTCAGCTATTTGGGCTGCACCAAAAAAAGCAAAGACCCCAAAGGAGAAGGTTGTAATTGTAGGAACTGAAGGTGCTTATCCTCCGTACAATTTTGTGAACAGCAAGGGTGAAGCTGACGGCTATGACATTGACGTAATCAAAGCAATTGACGAGCGTATCCCTGGAATTAAGTTCAAGTTTGAGCCGACTGCCTGGGATGGAATCTTCGTTGCCCTTGAATCTGGCAAGTTTGATATAATTGCGAGCCAGATTGGATGGAACGCAGAGCGCGAGAAAAAGTATCTGTTTTCTGAGCAGCCTTATTTTTACGGATTTTCGGTTATCGTTTTTAAGAAAGGCCGCACGGATATTAAGAACACAAAAGACTTGTGGGGCAAGACTGTTCTGGCTGGAGTCGGAAGTTACAATACGACATGGCTTGAAGAATACAATAAAAAGAACGGAAATCCGATAAAGATTCAGTATTCTGACGGAAACGTTGCCGTTGGATTTAAAGACATTGCGGACGGTCGTGTGGATGCTAATTTGAACGACCCGATTGTTGCTGATAAATTCGCAGAAGAGAACAAGCTTCCTTTGGATTGGGTTGTTCTTGATGAGCAGGAAACTGCACCAGTCTACTTCCTTTATGCAAAAAACAAGAATGGCGAGGAATACAGGGCTTTGATAGAGAAGGCTCTTGCTGAAATAAAAGCAGACGGAACATTGTCAAAAATCTCGCTCAAATGGTTTGGAAAAGATTATTCCATTCCTCCAAAAAAGAACTGATGAATTGATTGCGTTGAAAAATTCATAAAAAGTTGGATTTACCGTAGGAGTGCTTTCATGTTTGAGCTGAATTTTATGCTTGGTTCCGTGCCTGAGATTATAAGATACATTCCGATTACTGTGCTGATGGCGCTTGTATCATGCCTGATTGGTTGTGCTCTTGGAATTGTTCTTGCCTTGGTCAGGTTCTTCAAAGTACGCTTTTTATCGCGGCTTATAACCATTTATGTGTCTTTTATCCGTGGTACGCCTATGCTGGTTCAGCTTTACCTTGTTTATTATGGGCTTCCTCTTGCGGTCAAAACTATTGTTGAGGCTGCAGGTGGAGAGTACGATGCGAACGCTATTCCTAAGCTGGTATATGCTTTTACGGCTTTCTCTCTTAATTCTGCAGCCTATATGTCGGAAACATTCCGCAGCGCGCTTGAATCTGTTGACAAAGGTCAGATTGAAGCTTGCTACAGCATTCACATGACCACTCTACAGGCTTTGCGTAGGGTTGTCTTGCCTCAGGCTTTTGTGATTGCCCTGCCGCCTCTCGGTAATTCGCTTTTGTCGCTGGTAAAAGATACCTCCCTTGCGTTCAGCATATCGATTGTTGACCTTATGGCGGGAGCAAAAATCGTTGCTTCTCGTTCATTCCGCTTTTTTGAGATTTATATTGTTGTCTCGCTCATTTATTGGGTAATCTGCTTTGTTCTTGAAAGATTGATGGCTTTTGTTGAGCGTAGAATAAAGAAATACGAGAAAGGGAGGGCTTAAATGATAAAAATAGAACATCTTGCAAAGAAATTCGGTAAGACTCAGGTTCTAAAAGACATATCGCTTGAAGTAAATGACGGTGAGATTGTTGCCCTTATTGGTTCTTCTGGGGCTGGAAAGTCAACGCTCATAAGGTGCTTGAACTATCTTGAGCAGGCTGAGAGCGGGACGATTACATTTGACGAGCTAAAAATAGATTTGTCCCATGTGAGCAAAAAAGAAATCAGCGCGCTAAGGCAAAAATCGACTATGGTTTTTCAGAGCTTCAATCTTTTTAAGAACAAGACAGTGCTGGAAAATGTTATGGAAGGTCTTGTAGTGAATAAGATTCTCGCACCTGCGGATGCTCGCAAAAAAGCTCTGGAGCTTTTGAGTCAGGTCGGAATGTCAGAGAAGATTGACTCGTACCCGTCGCAGCTTTCTGGCGGTCAGCAGCAGAGGGTTGGTATAGCGCGTGCTCTTGCACTTGACCCAAAGGTTATTCTTTTTGACGAGCCTACTAGTGCTCTTGACCCTGAGCTTGTTGGTGAGGTTCTATCCGTTATAAAAAAAATCTCGCACGAAGACAGGACTATGATAATTGTCACGCATGAAATGGATTTTGCCTGTGACGTTGCAGACCGAGTGATTTTCTTGGACAAAGGCGAAATTGCCGAGAAGGGGGCTGCAAAGGAGCTTCTTAGGCATCCAAAGGAAGAGCGTACAAAGAAATTCCTTTCTCGCTATCTTGGAAGCGAGGATTACTCTATTTAATGATGGCAGGGCTTGGTTGATTTTCAGCCGCTAAGCCCCTCCCGTCGTTTTAAAATACCATGCTGATTTTAACTGTTCATTCGCTGAGGTCATATATCTATTCGTCCTAATATTGAAAAAAAATGCTATAGAGGGTAATATGAAAGGAATCTATTTTACATTTTTTTGTTTGTTCCTTTATACGCTCGGAACGTTTTTCTTTTTTTCATGGTGATTTTTGAGCGTGTACCCTTTTTTTGGGAAGTCGCCATTTAGATAATTTTGATGGAAATTAATACGGAATTTAAATTTACGCCTTATGCAACTCCTGTTCGTATTGGTATTGATGTTGGCTCTACGACTGTAAAAGTTGTTTGTCTTGATGAAAACGGCAAAATGCTTTATGGGGATTATCAAAGGCATCGTGCTGATATTCGTAATACAATTATTGCGGTTGTTTCAAAAGCCCTTGATGGGGTTGAGAAAAAAGTCGCTCTCGGTGCAAATCAGCCTGTTAGTGTAAAGGTTACTGGTTCTGGTGGTCTGGCGGTTTCTCAGTGGCTTAATATACCGTTCATTCAGGAAGTCGTTGCGGCTACTACGGCTGTTCGCAAGATAATACCGCAGACTGACGTAGTGATTGAGCTTGGTGGCGAGGATGCCAAAATCACATATTTTACTGGCGGTGTCGAGCAGCGTATGAATGGAACTTGTGCGGGCGGTACGGGTGCATTCATAGACCAGATGGCGGCTTTGCTTGAGACTGATGCCCCTGGTTTGAACAAGCTTGCTGCTGGTGCTACCACTATTTATCCGATTGCGGCTCGTTGTGGTGTATTCGCAAAGACAGACGTTCAGCCGCTTATAAATGAGGGTGCTCGCCGAGAAGACATAGCGGCTTCTATTTTTCAAGCTGTTGTTAACCAGACAATTTCGGGGCTTGCTTGTGGAAAGCCAATTCGCGGTAACGTCGCGTTCTTGGGCGGTCCGTTGCACTTCCTTGACCAGCTTCGCACACGCTTTGTTGATACTCTTAAGCTTACTCCTGAGGAAACAATTGTTCCTGATGATTCCCAGCTTTTTGTGGCAGCTGGTTCTGCATATTCAGCAGAGAAGGTTTACAAGCCTATTGGAAATGAGAAGCCTAAAGCGTTCCCGACAATCGCTTCTTTTAGGGACAGTCTGAAGAATCTTGACGGAGCAGAGCTTTCTGAGGTGCAGCGATTGGAGCCGCTGTTCGTTGATGAGGCTGATTTGCAGAAATTCCGAGACAGGCATAGTCAGGACAAAGCAAAGCGTGGCGATTTGAACGCTACTAAAGGACCTGTATTCCTTGGTCTAGATGCTGGTTCAACGACTACAAAAGCTGTTCTTATAAATAAAAATGGTGAGATTCTATGGGATTTCTACGATGTCAATGCAGGAAACCCTGTGGAGCTTGCTGTTCGCGTGCTCAAAAATCTTTACAAGATTCTTCCAGAGGACGTATACATTGCTCGCGCTGTCTCTACAGGATACGGCGAGGCTTTGTTTCAGGCTGCTCTCGGCGTTGATGCTGGAGAGGTTGAGACAATTACTCATTACAGGGCAGCCGAGTTCTTTGTTCCTGGCGTAGAGTTCCTGCTTGATATTGGCGGACAGGACATGAAGTGTCTGCGCATGAAGGACGGAGCGATTACTTCGATTCAGTTGAACGAAGCTTGTTCTGCTGGTTGTGGTTCATTCCTTGCAAATTTTGCAAATTCCATGAACCTTGATATTCAGGAATTCTCAAAAAGGGCACTTCTTGCGACAAAACCTGTTGATTTGGGTTCTCGCTGTACGGTCTTTATGAACAGCCGTGTAAAGCAGGCGCAGAAAGAAGGTGCGACTATAAATGATATTTCTGCAGGTCTTTCTTATTCTGTAATCAAGAATGCTCTTTTCAAAGTTATAAAATTGCGCCGTGCAAGTGAAATCGGCACAAAAGTCGTAGTACAGGGCGGTACGTTCTATAATGATGCTGTTCTAAGGGCTTTTGAGAAGATTGCTGGCGTAGAAGTCTTCAGACCTGACGTTGCGGGACTTATGGGTGCTTACGGTTCTGCGCTCATTGCTTATGACCAGTGGTGTGACTTGACCGCTCCAAAGCCTGGACAGGAGAAAAACTGGATTCCGCCAAAAATCGTGTCAAATATTGCGACCCTCGAACAGCTTGAGACATTCAAAGTTTCTCTCGAACTTACTCGATGCGGTGGTTGTCAGAACAACTGTTTGCTTACGATAAATACGTTCACAACTTCTGGCTCGGACGGAAAAGAGCCTGAAGTACGCCAGTTTGTTACAGGAAACCGCTGTGAAAAAGGTCTTGAGCGTCATACGTTGAAGTCAAGCAAAACATCGGACGGCTCTAACAAAGCAAATACTGGCGTAGAGGATGCTGGCATAAAATTGCCTAATTTGTTCGAGTGGAAATACAAAAGGCTTTTCCAGCATTATGTTCCGCTCAGACCAGAGGAAGCCCCGATGGGTAGTGTAGGAATCCCGCGAGTTCTTAATATGTATGAGAACTATCCGTTGTGGTTCACTATTTTCACAAAACTGGGATTCCAAGTTAAGCTTTCTCCTCGTTCTAGTCATGCTGTGTATGAGCGAGGAATGGAGACTATTCCTTCTGAGTCGGTTTGTTATCCTGCAAAAATATCTCACGGGCATTTTGAATCCCTGCTCAAAATGGGCTGTAAATTCATATTCTACCCGTGTATTCCGTATGAGAAGCAAGAAGACCCTGGAGCTGGAAATCATTACAACTGTCCTGTTGTAACATCTTATCCAGAGGTTTTGCGCAATAATATTGACGCAATTCGGGAAAACGATGATTTGCTGTTTATGAATCCGTGCCTTCCTATTTATGATAAGCCTCGTCTTTGTGAGCGTCTTTACGAGGAGCTTCACAAGCATTTTGAGCAGCTTACGCAGGAACAGGTTACTGCAGCTGTTGAAGAAGGCTGGAAGGAGCAGGAGCAGTTCAAGCTTGATACTCAGCAGGCTGCCGAGGAAGCGTTGGAGCTTCTTGTTATTACAGGCGGTAACGGTATAGTTCTTGCGGGACGACCTTATCACCTTGATCCAGAGATTAACCACGGTATTCCAGAGATGATTCATGGGCTTGGACTTGCTGTGTTTACGGAAGATTCCGTCGCACATCTTGGAGCCGTTGAGCGACCTTTGCGTATTATTGACCAGTGGACTTACCACAACAGGCTTTACAGGGCTGCGAACTTTGTGGCTGGTATGCCGAACCTTGAGATTGTTCAGCTTACTTCATTTGGTTGTGGTCTTGATGCCGTTACTGCTGACCAAGTAGACGAGATTATGCGTTCTAAGTCAAGGATGTATACGCTCATTAAGATTGACGAAGGTTCAAACCTTGGTGCTGTAAGAATTCGTATACGTTCTCTTATTGCTGCTGTAAAAGCTCGCCAGCGTAATCCTAAGCGTGTTCCTAAAAAGAGCGCGGCTTACCAGCGAGTTGTATTTACGGAAGAAATGAAGCACAATTATACGATTCTTGCGCCTCAGATGAGCCCGATTCACTTTAATCTCTTGCAGAAAGCATTCCAGTATTCGGGATATAATTTCGTAGTGCTTGATGCGGTAGACCCTAAAGCTGTTGATACTGGTCTTAAATTTGTAAACAATGATGCCTGCTATCCGTCTATTATTGTCGCAGGTCAGATGATTGCTGCGCTTGAATCTGGCAAATACGACCTGAACAAGGTTGCATTGCTCATAACCCAGACAGGTGGTGGTTGCCGTGCGACAAACTATATTGGATTTATTCGCCGTGCTTTGAACGATGCTGGCTGGGGTCATATTCCTGTTATCTCTATGAGCGCACAGGGCTTTGAGAAGAACCCTGGCTTTACTTATACGTTCCCTCTGATTAACAGGGCTATGATGGCTGTGTTTATCGGCGATTTGCTGATGCGTGTATTGTATCGGGTTAGACCTTATGAAAAGGAGCCTGGTAGTGCAAATGCTCTTTACGAGAAGTGGAGCGAGAAAACAATTCAGTTCCTCAAAAAGGCAGATATTTTTGGTTATCATAAGATTATCAAAGGAATTGTCAGGGATTTTGACAATCTGCCTATTCTTCCTGTTAAAAAGCCTCGTGTCGGTGTAGTAGGCGAGATTCTTGTCAAATTCCATCCGACAGCGAACAATGATATTGTAAACGTAATTGAGCGAGAGGGCGCGGAGTGCGTTATGCCAGACTTGATGGACTTCTGCTTCTATACGTTCTCTACTGGTGTATTCCGTTATGAGGAGCTTGCTTTTAATAAGAAGACTGCTCGTAATGCCCGTATAGCGGTATGGTTGCTTGAGCGTTACCGCGTTTACATGAAGAAATGCCTGCGTAAGAGCCGCCGCTTTGACCCGCCATCGCTTATTTGGGATATGATGAAGAGCGTTGACGATATTGTTCAGATTGGAAACATTTCTGGTGAGGGATGGTTCTTGACTGCTGAGATGGTTGAGCTTATTCATTCTGGAGCACCGAGCATTGCTTGTGTACAGCCTTTTGCCTGCTTGCCGAATCATATTACTGGTAAGGGTATGATTAAGGAGCTTAGAAAACGGTTCCCTGAAGCAAATATTAGCGCGATTGACTATGACCCAGGTGCAAGTGAGGTTAACCAGCTTAACCGATTGAAGCTGCTTTTGAGCAATGCTCCAATCGGCAATAATCCAGACGAGCTTCCAAACGGCAAAATCTGGACTCCGAATGGCGAGGTTGAACCTGTAATCCAGTATGCTTCGGGTGCACAGCTTATTGATGATGACCCGATCGATGCCCCTAATGCAGTTCCTGCAACAACGGCATAGGTTCAATGACTAGACTGAATATCTTATGAGATCGAACCCCGGCACATACTGTCGGGGTTCATTATTTATGGTATTTTTTTATATAATGGCAAAAATTAATGCCGATAATAAAAAAGAATTTGTTTTTTGTGGGAGATTAGGATGAAATCTTTTAGGATTTTTTTTATAAGCCTTTTGATTTTTATTGCAGTACCAGTATTTGCCGATTATAACCGTCTTGGAGTACCTGATTCATCTGAAATCCGAAAAGAATGTGCTGAACGGTGGTTTTATCCGTCTCTTTCAATAATAAGGGAATTTAAGCCTGAAGTAAAAGTCAACTCAATCGGGCAGAAATTTCAGATTCGCCTTGAGGAGACAGATTCTGTTTTTTCTGTCATTATTGCACCAGAAACAACTTTGACGTATGAATTCCGAACAGATACCGAGACTCGGAAAGAGGCTGTATCTGAGTATCTTGCGGATGCTTGTGGCTCTTGTATTCTTTTTAGGGACTCTAAGACAGGCAAGCCAATACGTATACGATATTATTTTGCAAAAGACTGCGATGTTTACGTACAGTTTTCTCCGCATGGAAACAGAACATTGGCTGATTATGTAATAGGTGATTGTTATGCGGCTCGTTCGGTTCCTGTTGGAATTAACTTTGACCGTTTGTACACGGCATCTTTTGGTGAAATACTTACATTTACAGAAAATGCCTTGCCGTGGCAGTATGCTGGAATTGACATTGGTCAGTACTTACAGAAAAAGCACATGATTGGTCTTATTCGTAAAAACCTTTCTCGCATTTCTTGGCAGATGGACTCGGCTTATGATGAAGACCAGAATCCTGTTCGTGTTTCGGACGGTCAGCCAAGACCTGTTTCTAAAGAAGAGAAGGACGGCGGAAAGCTTTCTCTCTCGTCGCTGGGTTTTGTAAAATGGGTCGTTGACGGTCTTGTAGAGCCTATTGCAGGAAGCGGAACATATATCAATCCTCTTTATCGTAATACAGTTTCTGTTAATCCGTTGGGACTCGCAGGCATAAGATTTGAAAAGGATAAGTTGTCATTCTCTTTGGATTGGACACGGAACCTTGCTGCGGCTCGTCTTTCTGTTCAAACTAGAAAAAAATATTTGTATGAGGAATCGGGCGTTGATGTAAAAATCGAGCCTTTCTCTGCTGAGATTACCGAGAATGGTATTAAGAGCCTTGCTGGGTATGTAAAAGATACTGGTTACGACGCAAAATGGCTTAGACCTGTGATGTACGTTCTTGGCGTAACAGAGCCGACTTATTTCTATCTTGCTGCTATTAGGAAGCGAATTCCGCCAGAAGCAGGAAAAACGCCAGAAATATACACTTTTGATGAAGCTGCTGTTATATTCCCTTATTTTGATGATAATCAAAAATTCAGGTGCGTAGTGTTCAAAGATGGTAAAGAAATGTCATTGAACAGCTTTGTTACAAAGCATAATGACTGCTATATACATCTTGTACGCGTTCTGTCTTCTGACCGCTTCTACCCACAGTAATTTTAGCAATCAATGCAAAGACAACAAAAAAGCACAGGCTGTTTTATTGCAGACTCCTGTGCTTTTTTATTCTGTTTTGGAATTTGATTACGCTACTTTGAACGTATTTATTTGCTTTCCAATCTTATCAATTGCCTGTTTTACATGCTGGGAGACTTCGCTGAGAGAAGCACCTGAGTCATTTATCTGCTGTGCTCCTGATGCCATTTCCATCATGCTCTGGCTCATTGATTCTGTAGAATCTTTTAGTTTTCGCATTTCTGATACGATTACTCTGTTTCCGTCAATCATTTCGTGTGATGCGTTTTGGACGTCGATGGTGCTTTCGTTCATAAGCTTAAGAGCTTCGCCAATTTGCTTTGAGCCTTCGTTCTGCTCCTGCATTGCTGACTTAATGTGAAGAACCAGGTTTGTTGTAGAAGAAAGCTGCTGAGAGACGGATGCAAAAGCCTCGCTGGATTCGTGAGAAGCTTCCACAACCTCATTGATTGAGTCCTTAATCTTTGTAAGCTGCTCGCCGATTGTCTGTGATTGAGCAGAAGATGTTTCAGCAAGGGTTCTGATTTCATCCGCAACGACGCTGAATCCTTTTCCTGCCTCGCCTGCGTGTGCTGCCTCTATGGCGGCGTTCATTGCAAGAAGGTTTGTCTGCTCTGCAATCGCAGAAATAACCAAGTTTGCTTCATGTAGCATTTGGGACTGAACTTCAATCTGCTGGATTTTATCGTTTACATCCTGCTGCTTCTGGAATCCTCTCTTAGAGTCCTCTTCAAGTCCTGAGAACGACCTAGCCATTTTATCTACAGATGAGTTTACGGAAGAGATATTGCCAATCATTTCTTCTACCGCCGCGCTTGCCTGAGTGACACTTGCGGACTGGTTTGCGATTAGTGCTTCAAGAGCGTCAATGGTTACAGAAATCTGGTCTACGGCTCCTGCTGTCTGGGAGACGCTCGTGTTCTGATTTTGGATTTGAGAATTTATGCTGTTGATGTTAGCTACAATCTCTTCAATTGCTGATGAAGTTTCTTCTGCACATAGATTCATTGTGTCTCCGAGACTCATCAAATCGTTCTTTGAGTCGTGAATTTCTGCAAGTGCGTGGCACATTTTTGTTGAGAAAGTGTTAAAGTCGTTTATAAGAAGTCCCAGTTCATCGCTTGAAAGCTGGCAGAGATTCTGCGTAAGGTCTCCTGCTGACATTTTTGCAAATGCGGTTTTCAATAGTTTTACAGGAGAAATTATCTTCTTTATAAAGAAATTGGATATAAGTATAATCAAAGCGATTATTAGAAGCGTGACAGGAATTATTGTCGTAAGGGTTGATGTTACTACACGCTCTATTTCAGAGAGCCTTTTTGCTATAAATATCATTGTAACAACTTCTCCCTCGGAATTGTATCCTGGCGCGTAAATACAAGAATACCACTGGTTCAATATTTTATTCTTGCCGTTGAAAACGTTTCCTGCTTGTACTGTGCGTACGATTTCAAGGTTGTTGAGAGTTGTGCCCGCAACAGATTTGCCCTCTGAATCCGTAATCGTAGAGACAATTCTTCTGTTGCCCTTGAAGATAGTACAGTCTACATCATAGTTTGATTTTATCTTTTCTGTCGTTGAATCATTTATGTCCATTAAAAGAACGATAGTTCCTGCAATTCCAGTTTTAAGCCTTATAGGGCTGGCTGCAAGAAGCACGAATTGTGCGGTTGGGGATTCTTCGTAGCTGTACCCTCGCTTGCCAGAAAGAGCCTGCTGTATTATTGAAATTGGGCTGACGTTGCCAAAGAACCTGTTATAACCAGCCTGAGCGATAATCGTTCCGTTTTTGTCAGTAGCGAAAGCAGAGTCTATTTTGAATTTGCTAGCCTGTTGCGTTAATTCCTGCTTGAGGCTTATTGTGTTGTTTGTCTCGAAGGCTTCGAGAATGTTCGCACTTTCTGCGATTGACTGTGACAAGTCTTGTATGTGAGAGCCTTGTTCCGCGATTTCGTTGTTTATAGCCCTAGATGTATTTAGGATATTGTTCTGAATTGTTGAAAGATATCCTTTTTGAAAGGTCGCTAAGGAAATAAAACTTACGATTGCTGCAAGTAAAATAATGCAAGTTATCAGAATAATCTGAATCTTAAAAAACATTGTCTTTTGCATAATATCTCCAAAATCTCAATTTTGTGAACTGTATCAAATAGAATTGATTATTACCATAATTTTTTTGTTTTATCTTTGCTTATGAGAAAAAAAATCTATTAATTTGCAACTTTACTATTAAAAAACTGTCTAATATAATAAAAGATGTCGAAATTTATTTTTTTGGAGTTGTTTATATGTTTTTGGAACGTTTTGTTTCTATAGATCCTGAGAAAAATTATAGTTATGAAGAGTTAAGAAAAAATTTTAAGATAAAAATTCCTGAGAATTTCAATTTTTCGTTTGATGTTGTTGATAAACTTGCTGAAGAAGAGCCTGACCGACGTGCTATTATTTGGTGCGATGACCACGGAGAAGAGAAGATTTTTACTTTTGGTCAACTTGCTAAAGACGTAAACCGTACTGCGAATTATCTAGCTTCTTTTGGTCTTGGCAAAGGCGACAGGGTTATGATGATTTTGCGTCGTCGTTACGAGGTTTATTTCTTCTTCCTTGCATTGCATAAGCTTGGTGCCATTGTTATTCCTGCAACGAATATGCTTCTTGCCAAAGATATTATTTATCGCAACAATGCGGCAGAAGTAAACATGATTGTTTCTTTTGATGATAAGGTTCAGGATGAGATAGAAGCTTCTTTGAACGATTCTCCTACGGTAAAGACCTTGATTACGGTTGGCAAAGACAGACCTCGTTGGCATAACTTCCACAAAGGATATACTGCATATTCTGATGTTTACAACAGGCGAGAGCTTTCTCCAGGCGGAAAGGATACTATGCTCCTGTATTTTACGAGCGGAACTTCTGGCTATCCAAAAATGGTTCAGCACTCGTTCTTGTATCCTCTCGGACATATTTGTACTGCGAAGTATTGGCAACGTGTTGTTGACGGCGGTCTTCATCTTAGTATCGCGGAGTCTGGCTGGGGTAAATTTGTCTGGGGCAAGCTTTATGGTCAGTTTATGTGCGGTTCCGCCGTATTTACCTATGACATGGAGTCTTTTGTTCCTGGCAAGGTTCTCTCAAAGATGGCTCAGTATGGGGTTACTACGTTCTGTGCGCCTCCGACTGTATACCGCTACCTTATCAGGCAGGATTTGTCAAAATATGATTTGAGCGCTCTTGTTAACTGTTCAACAGCAGGTGAGGCTCTTAATGGTGAGGTTTATGACCAGTTCTTAAAGCAGACAGGACATAAAATCTATGAGGGCTTTGGTCAGACCGAGACAACCCTTACTATTGGTAACTTCCCTGGAATGGAGCCAAAATCTGGTTCGATGGGAAAACCTGCTCCTGGTTATGACGTTGACATCGTGCGTCCTGATGGAACTCCTTGCGATGCTAACGAGCAGGGCGAGATTATAATCCGCCTTGACGCAGGACGTCCTTGCGGTTTGTTCTCTGGCTATTACAGGGATGTTTCCCTTACGGCTGCTGCTTTTGACAGCGGAATCTATCATACTGGCGATGTTGCTTACCATGACGAGGACGGTTATTTTTACTTTGTTGGAAGAAATGATGACCTTATCAAGACTTCTGGTTACCGCGTAAGTCCGTTTGAAGTAGAGTCTTCTTTGCAGAAGCATCCTGCAGTCCTTGAGTGTGCCGTTACGGGCGTGGAAGATGAGAAGCGCGGAATGGCAGTAAAAGCGACTGTTGTTCTTTGTAAGGGCTATGTGGCTGATAAGACCTTGCAGGCTGAGCTTATTGATTTTGTAAAGCATGATACGGCTTCTTATAAGGCACCGCGAATCATTGAGTTTGTTGATGAATTGCCTAAGACTATCAGCGGTAAGATTCGCCGTGTTGAAATTCGTGCAAAGGACAAGAAAGCTCCTTTGAGTGCAGGTAACGATTAACAGAAATAATTCAGAATAGAGAAAAGCCCAGTTTTAGAGAGAAATCTGCTAAAACTGGGCTTCTTGTTTTTTTACCAAGTTGTTGTTAAATCTGCTGTTTTTAGGACGGCTGGTTTTCCGTCGCTTGCTGTTACCAAGAATCCTTTCGTCGTTATACTAATCGGAGTGTTATCTTTTACAGTTATTGAGCTTCTTTGTTTTAGGGTCAAGTTCTGGTCGAACTTTCCTACATAGTAGCTGCCGTCTATAATTACAACAGCGTAGAAATCCCCGCCCTGCTGTATAAGTGGACTTGTCTCTGACAGAGATTCTGTGCTTTCTTTTTGCATTTCAAGGGTTTTTGTATCGATTAAGCAAAGTTTTACTGCCGAGTGTCCGCCAGAGACACCTCCAATAGTAATGTACATCGCAGGGTAGACAGTGTTGCTTCCGTCTTCCTGTGCAACTGTCACATTCTTTACTATGTACATTGTATGCCCGCGAATCTGTTTCATTGATGATGTTCTGATTATCTTGCCGTTTGTACTGTCTACTTTTACAAGCCCGTACAGCTCGTTTTTCTCATCAGTACGAACAAGACCGTTCACGTAGTTCTCATTGTCAAGATTATCCAATGCAGCTTTTTTGTTTTTGTCGCGTGCAATCTGCTCTTTCTCGCCCTGCGACTCTTTGAGCTTTTTATCAGACTTCTGCTGCTGAACGCTTGCTTTTGCGGATGCATCCTCAGCCTTTTTTTTCTGTTCTACAGCTTTTTTCTGAGCTTGCTCTGCATTCTGCTGCTTTTCTTTGTTGTTTGGGTCAGCTTTTGCAGCTTCTTTTGCGGCATTTGCTGTTTTTTGAGCTTCTTTTGCGGCATTTTTCTGCTGTACGGCATCTTTTTGAGCTTCCTGTGATTTTTTAGAAGCTTCAGCTGCCTCACGTGATTTCAAGTCTGCCATGTTTGTTCTTGCATCAATACCTTTGTCGTCTGTCTCTTTCATCTGGCTGATTACGTTCTCGTCGCTGATTACGGATGTATCAATAACAGAGAGACCTCCATCCAAGTCGCTCAAAGGAATGACTATTTGTGTTCTTCCTGACCATTCGCTCCAATTTGTGCTGAGACCTACAGACTCCTCTGTAAGGTTCTCTTGAACTGCGGTTTTGTATTTATCTTTGAACACATTGAGCTGACCGCGGTATACGGCATTGTAAACTGTGATGAATGTTGCGATTGTGTCAGCATCCTCGTGATTGTAGCTGTAAGCGGCTTCAAGATAGCCTGTGAGAATTCTGCGCAAGTTTTTGATGTGGTCTACGGTTGCGTTGCTGTTGATTATGAAAATATCTGCATCCAGCTTGTCTCCGTCAGGCTCGCTTACAGAGTGGATTATCGAATATTTTGCAGATGGATTTATTGTTCTTGAGTTATTGACGTCTGCGGCAATTTCTTTACCGAGGTTCGTACCGATGTTTGTAATGGCGGAAGCTGTTTCGATTACTGCATGAGGTCCGCTATAGTTCTCAAACTGAATTGTATCACTTGTAGTTGTCTGTAATTCGTTTTTATTAACTTCAAGTGCAAAAATGGCTGTTGAAAGTGCTGCTGCAATTGCAAAGGCACAAACGATTTTTTTCATGTTTCCTCCGATGATTAGGATTCCTTTTAATTATCGGAAAAAACAAGTTTGTTGCTAATAGTTTTATAAGGTCTATTTAGTGCAGAACGTTAAGTTTTACAAGTCCGTCGTAGATAAGCTGTATAGAAAGTGCTGCAAGTATAAGTCCCATTATTTTTTCGAGAACAAACATACCTGTAGTTCCGAATATACGGAGCAGAATTGAGCCGAATCTGAGCGAAGTATATTGAATGGCGAGACAGATTGTAAGTGCCGCCAGAAGAATAAGAGCCTTGTGCAAGGTGAAGTTTTCTGTTGCGATTGTAAAAATGACAGTTGTAATCATTCCAGGACCCGCAATGAGAGGTATTGCAAGCGGAAAAACGGCGAGCATCATTGAGTCCTGTGGTTCCGTGCTTGTCGCTGGTGTCTGGCGGCTTCGAGGTTTGCTTTGAATCATCTCGTAGGAAATCGTAAAAAACAGGATTCCGCCAGAGATATAGAACGCTCCTGGTGTGATTCCAAAAAAAGAAAGGAGAATCTTGCCGAATACACCAAAAATCAAGAGAATAATTCCTGCAAAAAAGATTGCCTTCTGCAGAATTTTTAGCCGTAGAGATTGTTCTAGACCATTTGTCACCGAACAGAACATAGGAATATTGCCTATTGGATCCATTATAATGAGGAATGTCAGGAACATTTTGAGGAAATCATTGAAATATTGCATGAAAATTAACAGAAATAGCTATACTTTTGAAGCCAATTCTCATAGTCTTCGTCAGTCGTGCAGTCTTCGTAGTCGAAAATAGCGGCTTCAATGTCCTGTGTGTCGCCCGTCTCTTTCATAAACTCATACATTTCCTGCAACTTAACATATAGTTCATCAGCTTTACTGTTCATAACTATTCTATATTAACACAAATCTTTTTAATACTGCAACATATAACTTGTTATGAGGTCGAATGTTGAGTTTTGATTGAAAGCTCTGAAAGCAACGGAAGCGGGGTTCCAAGCCCGAAAAAAAATCTGCACAAGCGAAGCGCGGAAGCCTTTTTTCGGGATTGAGCACATTCGTTGCCGTGCTCATTTAGGTTCCCGCTGGGAGTTGCTTTCTGCGTATTTTACATTTTGAAACTCGACATTCGACCTGTTTTGCTTCTAACTGCGAGCAACAGATTTTGAACTGCGTTTGTTCGTTATTATCTCAAAAATAACAAGAGCGGCGATTACAACAAGTCCTACTATGTCACTGCGAGTTTCTGGAATTATGCACAGTAATCCACCTGCTATGAAAAGAACCCGCTCAACGATGCTCGTCTTTCTGAATGAGTAACCTTCCAATGCAGAGCTTATGCCGAACATTCCGATTAAGGCTGTTGAAACAATCCATATAATCTTTCCTGCAGATGCCCCAATGATGAGCATTTGCGGGTTGAACACGAACATATACGGAATTATGAACGCTCCGATTGCCAGTTTTGTCGCTTGGAATGCCGTGCGTATCGGCTTGCTGCCTGCGATTGCCGCACCTGCGATTGCAGCGAGGGCAACTGGAGGCGTGATGTCTGCGATGATACCAAAGTAGAACGCGAACATGTGGGCTGCGAGAGGTTCAATTCCAAGCCCAATGATTGCACCTGCTGTGATTGTTGAAGTAATCAGATAGTTTGCTGTAGTCGGTGCTCCCATTCCCAAAATAATAGAAGAAATCATTGTAAGGAAAAGAGTTATGAACACAACGCCGTGCGAGATTGAGATTAAGCCTGCTCCGAATTTGAGCCCGATTCCTGTGAGCGTTACAATGCCGATGATTATTCCTGCCATTGCACACGCAATCGCTACGCTGATGATGTTTCGTGCGGCAGCGCACATTATCTTTACAATGTCATCCATTGTAAATCTTGGTCTGTGACCTTGTGCCAAATCAACGAACGAGGAGACAATACCTATGATAAGGCATGCTGCGATTCCCATAAGAGCCGCATATACTGCGGTGTTTCCCATGCAGAGGAACACGATTATTATCAAGAGCGGCAGTACCATATATCCCTTTTTGAGGAACAGCGGCAAGAACGCTGGAAGCTCTGATTTAGGGAGTCCTTTTAATCCGAGTTTCTTTGCTTCGAGATGAACCGTAATGAAAATTCCTGCAAAATAGAGCATGGCAGGGATTATTGATGCTTTTACAATTGTGATGTATGGAAGTCCAAGACTTTCTGCCATTAAGAAAGCTGCTGCACCCATGATTGGAGGCATCAGCTGACCACCTGTTGAGGCTGCGGCTTCTACAGCTCCTGCAAACTCTCCGTGGTAGCCAAGTTTTTTCATCATTGGAATTGTGAAGCTTCCTGAGCCTACTGTGTTTGAGACCGAGCTGCCTGAAACCGTTCCGAGAAGGGCACTTGAAAGAACCGCTACTTTTGCCGGTCCGCCCGAAGCACCGCCTGCAATTGAGTTGCACATATCTATGAAGAACTGTCCGATTCCCGTGCTCTCAAGGAGCGCGCCAAAAAGTATGAACAGGAAGATGAATGTAGAACAAGCTCCGATTGGGGTTCCCATGATTCCTTCCGTGTTGAAGAAAAGGTGGCTTACGACGCGCTCAAAGGAGTAGCCGCGGTGATTCAAAAATCCTGGCAGGTATGGACCTATAAAGGCATAAATAATGAATGACGTTGCGATTATCAGGATTGGGAGTCCTACAATACGCCTACAGCTCTCTATAAGGATTAAAATTCCTACGGCTCCGACAATTATGTCTATTGGCGTATATGCACCAGCTCTGCGTACAAGCTCGTGGAAATTTATGACTATGTAAAGCCAGCATGAAGCTCCTGCTACGGCTAGCAAAACATCATAAATTGGAAGAGTGTTGCGAGGAAATTTTTTTAGGGCAGGGAATAGCAAGAACGCAAGTGCCTGTACGAATGCAAGGTGGCTTGCCCTTAATACCTGTGCGGTGATTCGTCCTGAAAGGGTTGCATAAAGCTGGAACAAAACGAATGCGATTGAGATGACTACCGTGATGTACTGTCGCCAGCATTTGTGTTCCCTGTATGCCTGCTCACGGTCGAGTTCTTTCATAAGATTTTTCATCTCTTCTTCGTTCGTTGTGGGCAGAATTTGTTCTACGATATTGTTCATGTTTTCAATATCTTGTTCTTTCAATTATTCAACCTCCTCGTTTTTTTTATATATGTTTTGAAAAAAAATAGCTTACCAATGGAACTCTTTTGATTTTTATCAATAAACTTGTCTGGGGTTTAAAAAGAGTTTTAAGAGGAACGTCTTTGTTCCCTATTGTGACTGAATGTTCAGCAATAACGCCTACAGCCATTACAAGCTGTGGCAGACGGCGTTCAATGCCTGAGATTGAATAGCAGCCGTCAGTTACCAAAAAAACTGCTCCCTCTGTTTCTTCTGGTTCAGGGATTCCTGCCCCATAAGAAACAAACTCTGTCTTGCACAGTACAAGGGTATCAGCGTCGCATCGATAGAAATCGTGTACACGTCCTTTGTTTACGGAATGAGTGTACGAGATTACGAATCCCTTTAGTGCAGAGCATGAAAAGACTCTCTCTTTGTGATTTTTTCTGTTTGTAAAGGAAACGCATCTTACGCAGGGAAAAATACAAGTTGCAGCAAGAAGTGTAAGAAAAACTCCTGCTGCAATAAACCAATATTTTTTCAATGCTATTTTACGCTCAAACCAATCTCTTCAAAGTACTTTGCAGCACCTGGATGGAATGGAACTGAAACGCCTGTAACGGCAGACTCTGCAGAGACTTCTTTGCCTTTTGCATGGGCTGCGCCGAGTTTGTCAAGGTTAGAGAACAATGTTTTTGTCATCTCGTAAACAGTGTCCTCGTCAAGCTTTGAGTTTACTGCCAATGTTGCCTTTATTGCCATTGCTGGAGTGTCTGTGTCAGTTCCGTTGTAAGTTCCTGCTGGAATTACAGTTTTTGTGTAGAAGCTGTGGGTAGCACAGATTGCGTCCGCTTCTGCACCGTCAACAGGAATAAGGATAAGACCCTTTGTGAAAGCGAGTTCCTGCAATGCTGCGTTTGGAACGCCTGCTGTTACAAAGCATGCGTCAAGAGTTCCGTTCTGGATTCCTTCTGCTGATTCTTTGAAAGAGAGGTTGTTTTTCTGAATATCGTCAAATGTAAGACCGTAGCCTTCGAGAATCTGCTTTGCGTTGAATTCAACTCCAGAGCCAGCGTCTCCGATTGAAACGCGTTTGCCTTTCAAATCTGCTACTGATTTTATGTCGCTGTTTTGCTTGCCGCAATCTGGACTACTTCTGGATACAAAGTACCGATTGTAGAAATATTCTCCAATTTTGTGGTGAACATATCGCTTCCGTTGTAAGCGTAATCCATTACGTCATTCTGTACGATGGCGAATTCTGCGTCACCCTTGCTGATAAGGCGGAGGTTCTCAGCAGAAGCACCTGTTGCCTGTGCTGTTACGTTCATTCCGTTAATATTCTCGTTCCAAATAGAAGCGATTGCACCGCCGAATGGGTAATAAGTACCGCTTGTACCACCAGTCGCAAGAATAAAATTCTTATTACTTGGCTTTGTACAACTGGTAAGGGCTGTGATTGTAAGAATTCCTGCTGCTAAAAAAAGAGAAACTTTCTTCATATAATTCTCCTGTTAATATTCGGATTTGCCATCCAAAAATTTTATTCTGGGGCAAGCAAATGCTGTTTGCAAGATATCTTGCAAGATACATTGCAAACACATTGCAAAATTATACAAAGTAATTGCATAAAAATACAAGCAGTAAAAACAATGATTTTACATCATTTTCATTTCTTTTTTTCTTGTTTGTAACAATCTTTCTGCTCTTTTTAGAACGTTAGTGACAGTAGAATCTTTTTCCGTGTCAAAGACTGCGGTTCCTATTGCGGCGGAAATCCTTTCCCACGGCTCCAAGGAATCATCTGTGCTAAGCTTTTCTATTGTCTTGTTGAATTTCTCTGTAAGCGAATCCGCATAGTCGCAGTCGGAATTCTTGATGATTACGGTAAATTCATCGCCGCCAGTCCTGAATACGGGCGAGTGGTTGAAAATCTCGCATATAATACTGCAAAGTCTTTTTAGTGCGTAGTTTCCCATCTCGTGACCATAAGTGTCATTTATGCGTTTTAGCAAATTTAAGTCTATTATGGCGATTCCGAACTTTTGCGGCTCGTCTTCCATTTTCCACTCCAGCTTGCGAATCTCGCTGTCGTAGACGGTTCTGTTGCGTATTCCTGTCAGAGCGTCTTTTACGGCAAGCTCGGACATTGCGTCGTTGCGTTGCTGTACGGTCTTAAGCTCCTGCGAGATAGAGAGAAGGTTTTTCATGTAATTCTCCAGCTCCAGAATCATTGTGGAGACCTGTGCCGAGAGTATGGCAATCTCATCTTTTCCCGTGATGTGCTTCTCAATATTAGTGGCAACTTCTGGGTCTTTGACTTCTGAATATATGCGTATTTGTTTCTGCAAAAGCTCAAGCTTTGATATATATCTGTAATATATGAAAATAAGCAACATAATAACGCAGAATACCAGAATCAGCGAAATTGCTGTTATTTGGATTCTTGTGTTCTGCTTTATTGCCTTGTTTATTGCGTCTATTTCTACGCCTACGCCTATTACGCCAAGTTTCTCGCCGTTTATGATTAGCGGGCTGTAATAAGCGACGGTTCTTCCAAGCTTGTTGTCGTGCTCGTCATATCCTTGCGGAACTTTGCCTGTGTCCCATGCTTCCCACATACATTTGTTCTCTTCTGGTTTGTTGTATACGTCCTGACAAAGCCCTATGTAAAGCTCCCCCTTGGTGAAGTACATCTCGCGTATTGCGTCAAAAGCCCAGTACATGTGGTATGGCTCGCCTGTAGGGATAAGATAGTATGCGTATGCTATGTCAAATGCGTCTCTGGCTTTTTCAAAAACCCACAGATAGTATTCAAAGCTATAGACTCCGTAAGCGTTCTTAACCTCTTCGTCCAGTTCGTCAAAGGTTATGTCAAGTCCCAGCGTTTTTTGAGGATGCTTTTCTGCTAAAATATGCTCGTACTGCATGCGAGCCTTTTGCATTGTGGCTGTGTCAAAATCATGTGGAACAAGAAGCGAATCCTTGTGGCTTATAAGATATTTCTGAAAAATCTGAAAGTCATTGCCGTCCGCACTAAGCATTTGCTCTAGGTAGTCCGCAACTTGCTGTGCTATTTCCTCCCTCTGAGCTTTGTAGGATGATGTCTGAGCGGCGAATGTTGCTACTCCACTTATAGAAGCTACTATGAGCGTAAAAACTAAAAAAATTATTGCAAATTTAAATATCAGACTGTCTGTTTTATTGTCCATCTTTTATGTACCAATCCAAGCCGTTAGCGACGTTTTTTTCCTTGTTCAATAAAATTCATGTGCGCTAATTCTTTTCGTCTTAATTTTCTTGTTCCTTCTACAGATTGTGTATGTTCTTTTTTCTTGTGAGACTCACCAGATTTCACGTTTACGTGGGATTTTTGCTCAAATGCCGCTGATGTAGATTTTTCTACAAACTCTTGCCACTCTTTAGGCTCTGGAATTTCGAATTTCATTTTCTTATTTGTGAACGGATGGACGAATTCCAGCGTGCGGGCATGAAGGCAGAGCCTTCCGAATGGATTTGTCGCAGCCCTGTAGTTTTTATCGCCTGCAAGCGGGTAGTCCTTGCTCGCAAGGTGTGCGCGAATCTGGTTTTTCTTGCCCGTATCAAGCGACAGCTCAAACAAAGTATGTGTTTTGCCGCGTACAATTGTCCTGTACTCTGTGCGGGCTGGGACGGTCTTGAAGTTGTTTTTGTTGTCATCTTTCTCTGGCACGAATGCTATATTGTATGCGTTATATGCAAGCGGCTCGTCAATCAGCCCTGTTTTTGGCAAGTATTTGTGCGGATTTTTTGGATTTTCGGCAACGGCTATGTAAAGCCGTTCTGTTACCATCTGATGCCAGCTGTCCATAATTTTTTGCTGTGAGTTCTCATTCAGGGCAAACATCATTACGCCGCTAGTGTCTCGGTCCAGCCTGTGCACAGGAAGAGGTCTGTGCTTTGAGTTGTAGGAGCCGTTCCTTCTCATCATGTTCTCAATCACTTCTTGTGCTGTGTGCGAGCGGTTACCAGAGTAGGGTACTGAAAGGAGTCCTGACGGCTTGTATATAATCATAAGATTGTCATCTTCGTACAGAATCTCGATTTTATCATTTTTATTCATTTTATTATCCTTAAAATTCTTTTCCTTAAAAATTCTACAAAACTGTATTAGCAATTGTGAAATACACTAGAAGCGATACTGCATCTACTATTGTCGTTATGAACGGACTTGCCATTACTGCTGGGTCAAGGTTCATTTTTCTAGCGCACATCGGAAGGACGCATCCGATTATTTTTGCGACAAGTACAGTACATGCCATTGTCAGACAGACTACAAGCATCACAAACGGCGTTACGGACGTATTCCTAAGAAGCAGGCGGTCAACGACAAGCAGCTTTACAAAACAGGCAGAAGCCAGCGTAATACCACAAAGAACGGCTGTCCTGATTTCTTTCCAGACGACTGTCGGTAAATCCCTGAACTCAACTTCGCCCAGCGAGAGTGCTCGTATTATCGTGACGGACGACTGAGAGCCTGAGTTTCCGCCTGTGTCCATCAGCATCGGGATAAATGCCGTCAGCACTACCTGAACGGCTAGGGCACTTTCAAAGCCTGTGATAATCATTCCTGTGAACGTAGCCGAGACCATGAGCAGCAGCAGCCAGATGATTCTGTGCTTGAACAAGTCGAGCGGGGTAGAGCGCAGGTAAGTTTTTTCTGACGGAGTCATACCACCCATAATCTCAATATCCTCGGTAGCTTCGTCTTCCATTACTTCAAGGGCATCATCAAATGAGATTATGCCAACCATACGCACATCGCTGTCCACGACGGGAATTGCAAAAAAGTTATATTTAGAAAGCATCTTGGCAACTTGTTCCTTGTCGTCCAATGTGTTTACGCTTATTACGTCCCTTTTTACCAGCTCGTCAATTTTTACGCTGTCATCTTTTGCAAGAAGCAGGTCTTTTACGGAGAGACGACCGACGAGCTTTTTGTTTTGCGTGATATAGCAAGTGTAGAAAGCCCTGTTGTTTACACCAGTTTTCCTGATATGATTTATGGCTTCTCCTACAGTTGTGCCAAGACATAGAGACACATATTCCGTGGTCATTATGGAGCCTGCGGAATCCTCTGGGTATTGCAGGAGCTGATTGATTTCTTTTCTTGTGTCGGGGTCAATCTGGCTTAGAATCCTGTCAACGACGTTTGCAGGCATTTCCTCAATCAAGTCTGCCGCATCTGCCGCATAAAGCTCGTCAAGGATTGATTTAAGCTCTGAGTCCGAGAAGCTTTTTATCAGAAGCTCCTGAAAATCATTGTCCATTTCGACAAAAACATCAGCAGCATTGTCTTTTGAAAGCAAGCGGAAAATTACAGGAACCTGCTTTTCATCGACTCGCTCAAAAAGTGCTGTTATATCGGAAGCCGCCATTGTTGAGAGTATGTCTTTTATTGTAGAGAATTTTCGTTCCGCCAAAAGGGAACATATTGTATCTTCAAATTTTACCTTGAATTCTGCCATTTTTGACCTCTGTGCGGATATGAGCTTTATTGTAAAAATGGCTGCGTATAAGAACGATAAAGATGCCGGTGAATGTTATTAAGAGTTTCCGGCAGTCATTTCTAAATCGCCCGGATACGAGCCGCTACTACTGCCATCACCCATAACATCCTCCTGTAAAAAATTGTTTATAATTGAAAATAGTGTAAAACGATGTAGAACTATACCATATTTCGATATATTTTGGGAATATTTTTTAAGCGGGAATCTGCAAGAAATCTCCAAAATATTCAGTTTTTATTCATATTTTATATGTATCTTTTTGTTTTTGGAAAACAGTTGTTCTATAATTTTTTTTGGCAATTACAATTAGGGAGAATGTCGAGTTTTGATTTCTGAAACTTCGTTTCTGCATATTTTACTTTTTGAAACTAGACATTTGCCCGAATAAAATCATCTCCATAATAAAAAAAGCTGGGATATGAAGAAAAATCTAGGAGTAAAAAAACTTCATAACCCAGCTTTTAAAAAAAGGAATAGTACATCGGCAATTTAAGGAACTCTTGGATTCACAAACAATCCTTGTTGAGTTTCTTTATAGAAAAGGTATTTCTCATTGTCTGAATACACTAATAAAACGTCCGCCTTGCAAATACGATACATAAAACTTTTGTTATAGAATACTATTCTAAGCATACTGCTTTAAGCTACTCGACATTTGCGCTATTAACTTGTACGCTGTAGGTTATAGGAAATAGATTTTTCATGGATTTTAGTGCTTCATATCTTACCGAACAAATAATTGCTTACATAGGGAACAAGAGAAAGCTTATCCCTCTAATTTATAAAGCCATACAGAGCACTGGAATGGAAATCAAGCCTGGACTTAAATTTTTTGACGTATTCGCAGGTAGCGGTGTTGTATCCCGTTTTGCAAAGATCCTTGATTTTGAGGTTTTTTCTAATGACTGGGAATGTTATTCTTATGTGCTGAATTCTTGCTATCTTGGAACTGACAAATCAGAACTTGCTGATTTGTTTGGCTCGGAGGAAGCTCTGCAGAACCTTTTGGACGATATAAATTCCCTGCCATCTCCTGGCGAGGATTTGCAGTATATGGCAAAATACTATGCTCCAAAAAGCTTTGATATTGATAACGTTGACTATAAGACAGAGAGATTGTTCTATACAAGGGATAATGCTCTTGCTATTGATAAAATCCGTAATTACATTGAAGATGCTTTTCCTGCTGAGAAAATAGATGAAACACAGTTAAAAAAGAAGAATGTTCTGCTTGCTGAGCTGATTTATGAAGTTGCGACTCACAACAATACATCTGGCGTGTTTAAGGCGTGTCACAAGGGATTTGGCGGTCATAACAAGGACGCATTAAAAAGGATTCTTACCCCTATTAGGCTTAGAATGCCTGTTCTCATAGATTCTTTGCATAAATGTCATGTTTTTCAAGAAAATGCGAATGAAATCGTAAAAAAAATAAAGGACATCGATATAGCATACCTTGACCCGCCGTATAATCAGCATCAGTACGGCAGTAATTATCATATTCTCAATACCGTGGCAAAATGGGATCATATCCCTGCGGAGCTGGAGCTTAACACAAAAGGCGAGCTAAAAGAAAAGGCTGCGATTAGGCACGACTGGGTTAATACGCGTTCTTTGTACTGCTACAAGGAAAAAGCGACAAAAAGCTTTGAAGAGCTTATTGCAAACTTGGATGCGAAGCATATTCTTATAAGCTACAGCACGGACGGAATAATTCCGTTTGAGGATATGCAGCGGATTTGCATTCAGAAGGGCAGCGTGTCAATCGTGACTAACGAGTACACGACGTACAGGGGCGGCAAGCAGAGCAACAACAGAAAAAATACGAACATAGAGTTCATTCTGTGCATTGATACAAGCGGAACGTCTTCTGCGGAGCAAATAGAAATGCTTAATTCAATTTTGTTCCAAAAAAAATGTATGCTTTTGTTCAAGCAAAAATTCTGTGAGAAAAAACTGCGTGAGGTCTGTTCTGAAATTATTGACTCTGATTTGTGTATTTCTTTGAATGATAAAAAATTAGTGCTCCATTCCGATGATTTTTTTGAGATTGAGCCTCCTGATGATATAGCCTCTATGAGCATTGAGGACTTGAGGGTTCTTTATAACTTGCTTTTGTCTTGTGCCTGCAATACAAAAGAGGAGGAGCTTGAAGAGATTATTTCAAAAATAAACGGAAATGCCCAGAAAAATGTAAAATTTATCAAGTTGATTCCAGCAACTCTTAAAAAACTTGCTCATAAAAAGAATAAAGAGAGTTTTTATAAATGGGCGGATGAGATAAAAAAAATTGCGATTAAGCACGAGGATTTGTATGAGCTTATTCGTCCTAAAATAGACGCTGTAATTGACTTGGCAGAAGTGCGGTTCAATTCATAGTCGAATGTTGTTTTTCGTGTATTTTCTTATTGTATATAAAATTAAGTGCTGCCATCGATATTATTATCAAGTAGCCTGTAAAGCTTAGTACATCTGGGAGCTGCCCAAAGAATACTAGCCCCATGATTGTGGAGAAGATAATTTGCGAGTAGTCGTAGATAGAAATTTCCCTTGCAGGAGCATGAAAGTAGGCCGCCGTTATTGAGAACTGGGCTGCAGCAGCACAAATTCCTGCACAGCATAGAAAAATTGTCTGTGATACTGTCATCGGGTTAAAATTTGTTATCATGTACGGTACGCACAAAAGCGAGGATGTAAGCGAAAAAATCAGTACGACTATTTTGGCGGGACATTTTAAGTAGCTGAGCTTTCTTACGCAGGCGTAAGCGAATCCTGCTCCCATTCCGCCAAGAAATCCTACAAAAGACGGCAATGTTTTTGAGAAATCGAAAGAAGGCTTTACGATGAGCATGGAGCCAAGAAAAGCTGTGATTATTGCAATGAGCGGAATAGGGCGGATTTTTTCCTTCATAAGTACAATGCTGAACACAATCGCAAAAAAAGGAGCCATTTTGTTCAGTATTGAGGCATCTGAAAGAACGAGCCTATCAATCGCATAAAAATTACCGAAAACCCCGATAGAGCCGATGAATGATCGTAGCAACAGAAAAATGACAGCCCCTTTTGGAATTAAGAGGGCTTGCTTTCCGTGCAACTTTGCATCGCTCAAGATTCCTATAAGGGCAATAAGAAAAGCTACTATATTCCTGAAAAAAGCTTTCTGCATGAAGAATATGTCACCAGCAAGCCTTACAAAGACCGCCATAAGCGCAAAGAAAAACGCTGAGGTAATAATACATATAATTCCAATAGTTGTATTTGAAAGCCTTTTCATATCAATATACTAGCTTTTTTTTTATGTTGTGTGCAATAACTATTTATTCCCTGTTTTGTGCCATGCGTTCACTAGCTCACAAGCCGCTTTATAGGGATTTTCTGCTCCTGCGACTGCAGAAACTACAAAAAATCCTGCTACACCTGTTGACATTATCAATGGAATGTCTGTAATGGTCACGCCACCACCAACGACTACAGGAACTTTGCTTGTTTTTGCGATTTCTGACAGCTCTTCCTTGCTGCGTGCCAGAAAAGTACCATCATGCAAGATTCCCGCATCTGCTTTTGTAGCGGTTTTATGTAGTGGTCCCGCACCAAAGTAGTCTATGTCGCTTATGTCAAGGTTCTTGATGTATTCAACAAGATTCTCGCGTTTTGCGGAAAGCCCGACGATGGCATCTCGTCCAAGATATTTGCGGCATACGCTTACAGGTATATCGTCCTGTCCCACATGGATTCCGTCAAGTTTTATTCCCTGTTCCCTGCAAGCAAGCGCGACATCAAGTCTGTCGTTTATGAGGAGTGCTACACTGTCAGATTTGCCAAGCTTCTGTATTTCTAGCGCGCTTTCGGCACAGTCGGCAATAAGTTCCCTTACGGAGGCTGTCTTTGAGCGTATCTGCACGCAGGTGAAGCCTGCTTTTACTGCATCCCGAACGATTGAAGAGACGGGACGACCTTGCGTATTTTCTTTACCTACAATCAAATATGAGCTTATATCTAATTTATTTCTCATAAAATTCCCTAAGAACAAAAAAACACAGACAGCATTTTCAAAGTAGTCTCAAAAAATGAAGTTTTTAGAGACTCCCTCATAATAAAAACGCTGCCTGTGTAGTTTTATTTAGCAGTTGGGGCTATGCCTTTCTGCGTTATAAATTCATTTGTCTGAAGCACATACATGAATTGAACAAGCCTGTTTAGCATTTTGTCCTGCTCGTCAGGAAATTTCTCGTTCATCATGTTCAGCACGTCAAAGACGGTTTTTGTTCCGTCTAGTGCAAGCCAGACTGCGCTTCCATATTTATCAAGTGCAATGTGGCTTACGCGCGGCTTTTTGAAAAAACGCTGTGCGATTCGGTCAAAAAATCCAGAATGTTCCATTTCCAGAGATACTGAGGAATCTTCGTTTTGATTCCATTTCTGCTCTGGATTCCGCTCAAATAATATATCCATGTAATTTGGCGGAAGTTTTCTTTTTTTTGCCATTCTAGTTCTTTTTGTTTTTGTGTGCTGAGAAATATGCCAAAGTTCCCAAAAGAAGCAAGAAGAAAATCAAGCCTCCAATGTTGCCTGTTGGTGCTCCCAAATCGATGATTTCGAGAACGCTCTTGCCACCGCACTTTATTACTGCGAGCATTGCGAGCAGAATACCAACAAGTCCTTCTCCTGCGATTAAGCCAGAGCTGTAGAGAATACCCTTGTCGATTGCAGGTTTTCCAGCCTCGCCCTTCTTGTCGAACCACTTTCTTACAACACCGCCCAAGTAAATAGGGATTGAAAGATGGATAGGGAGGTAGAGACCTACAGCAACTGGAAGAACTGGGATTGAGAGCACTTCAAAAATGATTGCGGCTCCAATACCAACTGCTACAAGGTGCCATGGCAATGTTCCGCCCATAACGCCCTCAACGACCATCTTCATGAGCGTTGCCTGTGGAGCTGGAAGCTCCTGTGAGCCGTAGCCCCAAGCGTTATTCAACAAGTACATGATTCCTCCGATTGCGAGAGAAGCTGCTGTTACACCGAGAACTTCACCAATCTGCTGTTTTTTTGGAGTTGCTCCAACGATGTAACCAGTCTTCAAGTCCTGAGAAATGTCTCCTGCCATAGCTGCTGTGATACAAATGATTGTACCAATGCAGATTGCGCTTGCCATTCCTGTGTAGCCGATGATTCCCACTGCTTTGAGCAAGAATGTTGTTACAAGCAATGTAGCGATTGCCATTCCTGATACCGGGTTGTTAGAAGAGCCTACCAAGCCGACCATGCGGCTAGAGACTGTCGCAAAGAAGAATCCGAAGATTACGATTAAAAGTGCTCCAAGGAAATTTACAGGAATTACTGGAACTGCCCAGATGATAACAGCTATCAAGATAGAGCCTGCAATGATAACCTTCATTGGAAGGTCTCTGTTTGTTCTAACCTCGTCTGCTTCTTTGTGACCAAAACCTTTGATTGCCTTTGCGAATGTCTTGACGATTGTAGGCATTGATTTTATGAGGCTTATGATTCCACCTGCGGCAACTGCTCCAGCTCCAATGTAGCGTATGTAGCGGCTCCAGATAGCGAATGCGCTCATAGAAGCCATTTCTGTTCCGCCCAAGGCTCCGAGCAATGGAATGATTACGAACCAAGCAAGAATTCCACCTGCAAGGAGACAAGCGGAGATTTTAAGACCGCAGATGAATCCAACGCCGGCAAGAGCTGGAAGAACGTCCATTCCGATTCCTGTTCTGAGAGCTGGAATATCCCAGTGAATTTCTGAAAAGAAAACTTTTAATCCGTCTGCCAAGAATTTGTATGCTGCTGCAATGCCGAAGCCTGAGAAGATAATCTTAGACTTGTCTCCGCCTTCCTCGCCTGCAAGCAAAACTTCTGCACAAGCTGTTCCTTCTGGGAATGGAAGAACTCCGTGTTCCTCTACGATGAGTGCTGTGCGGAGTGGAACCATGAACAAAATGCCGAGAATACCGCCGCACATTGCGATGATTGCGATTACCCAGAAAGCTGGTGTCTGAATTGCATCGCTCTCTTTTGCCCACATGAAAAGCGCAGGAAATGTAAAGATTGCGCCTGCTGCCAAAGATTCACCGGCAGAGCCGATTGTCTGAACCATATTATTTTCAAGAATTGAATCGCGGCGAAGAACAATGCGGATGATTCCCATTGAAATGACGGCTGCCGGAATGGATGCCGATACAGTCATACCTACACGAAGTCCGAGGTATGCGTTTGCCGCACCGAATACGACAGAAAGGATAAGACCCAATATAATGGAAACGGGTGTTATCTCCGGCAGAACTTTGTCAGCCGGAATGAAAGGTTTGAAGTTTTTCTGTTCCATAAAGAAAACCCTGCTGTATAGATTTAATAGACTCTCCGAATCTAGAGCATTCCATTATAACATATAACAGCAGGGCTGCATCTATAAAAATGATAATATGTAGTTATAGTCAGTTGTGAGACTAGACAGTAAACAAATCTACTTGTGTACCAATCTTTTGTATCGCACTCTTTACGTTTCCTGAAATACCTGTGAGGGCTGCTCCGCTCTCGCCAATTCTTGTTGCACCGATTGACATTTCATCCATTGTGTTTTTGATAGATGCCGTTGCGTCGCGCAGGAGCTTGATTTCTTTTAGAATCACGGAATTTTTTGCGGACATATCCTTTGAGGCTCTCTGAATTTCGGAGGTACTGTCATTCATGTCTTTGAGCGCACCGCTGATTTGCTTAGAGCCTTCATTCTGCTCTTCCATTGCGTTGCGGATTTGAGATACAAGCTGGTCCGTCTCCTTGATTTTATTCGATACGGAATTGAATGACTCGCTTGATTCAGTTGAGGCGGCTACTACGTCCGCAATAGAGTTTTTCATTTCGTTGAGCTGGTCACCGATTGTCTTTGACTGTGCCGATGAAGTCTCTGAGAGTTTGCGGATTTCATCAGCGACTACGCTGAATCCTTTTCCTGCTTCTCCTGCGTGGGCAGCCTCAATAGCGGCGTTCATGGCGAGAAGGTTTGTCTGCTCGGCGATGCTTGAGATTGCGGCGTTTGCTTCAAGCAAAAGTTCACTCTGGTTACCAATCTGAACGACACGTTCGTTCATTATGCTCTGTTTTGAGACACCCGCCCTTGCGTTCTGCTCAAGCATACCAAAAGATTCTGCCATCTTTGCCATTGAAGAGCTTACGGAAGCTATGTTTCCAATCATCTCCTCGATTGCGCTTGAAGCTTCCGCAATGCCTGCGCTTTGGTCTTCAATCATATTGTCAAGGCGGACAATGCTGTTTGCTATGTCGTCAACGGCATTGCTTGTCTGGTTTACGCTCTCGCCTTGGTCTTGGATGCGGCTGTTTATGCTGTCAATGTTTGCGACTATCTGAGTGATTGCTGATGATGTTTCGTCTGCAGAAGATGTCATCGACAATCCAGACGTAGAAAGTTCGTCCTTTGTGTCTTTAAGCTCTTTTACAATGCTCTGGAGCTTATCAAGGAAGAAGTCGAAGTGAATAATCAAATCACCAATCTCATCGCGAATGAAGAGTTTGCAGCGTTTTGTCAAATCTGCTTCGCCAGTTTCCATCTCGGTGAGAAATTTAGTGACGTTGAGAATACGCCACATGAGCCATTGAATGAACCTGTAGCTTAGAATTACTATTATGAGCATTACGATGAGGATTACAGGCAGTACGAGAAGGAGCGTATGATTCCTTGTGTGCTGGATTACGGACAGTCCTTTTGCGACAAATATCATTCCCGTTACGCTGCGACCAGAGAGCAACGGCTTGTATACGGCATAGAACGGCTTTCCGTTTATTTTTGTCATGCCATCAAATGTTCCTCTTTCTGTAAGAACAGTAGTATAAACGGTTTCGCTAGTCAGTTTTGTACCAATCATGTTGTCGCCGAGCGTTGTCGATACTCGCACGTCATTGCTGAATACTGTACATTCTGTTGAGTAGCTTGATTTTATAAGGTTCACGAAAGTGCTGTCAGACATATCGAATCCAACGACGGCACATCCGAGGCTTTGAGTTCCTATCTTGATAGGGTAGGCTGCAATCATCGCATATTGGAATTTGTCAATCGGCTCAAATCCGTTTGCGCTAACGCCGCTCAATCCCTGGTCTACGACAATGTTCCCTTTGAGGTTTGTTCCCTCTGAGATGTTAATGCCGCCACCTCGTATTACGGTTCCTTTTGTATCTGTGATAGCAGCGAACGAGATTCCCATTTTTTTGACTTTGCTGTCAAGTATTGCTTGCAGCTTGCCAGAATCCTCATTTTGTATAGAGTCTCGCAGCTCCTCGTTTGCTGTAAGGGAATCAACACCTATTACCAGTATCTTCAAATTAGTCTGCAGCATTGATTCTACGCCAGACATTGTGTGCTCAATTTGAATTTTAGAGTCGTTATAAATTTGCTTGTAAAAAGTCGAAAGCGTGAAAAATAAAGTTCCGAATACGCATAAGATGATGGAACCCATAATCAAAGTTATGAGTTTTGTTTTTATCTGCATATTACGTTTTGGGTTTTTCTCGAATCTGTCGAGTTCTTTCTTTGCCATAGTAATGCTCCTGGAAAAAAAGTCTTACTATTTTAATTACAGTAATGATACTACAAAATCCTGCATTTTGTACATTAAAATCATATAAGATTTGTGTTAGTCATCGTCACCTGCTACCATGTCCTTTCCGTTCTTTTTTGCTTTGTAAAGGTTTTGGTCTGCTTTTGTGAGCAACTCGCGGAACCCGTCCGTCGTATTTGGAGTTCCTTTTGTGTAGCCCCCGCTGAAGCTTATTTTGGGAGCAATATTGTTCTGGCACTTTGTAATTCCTGTAAGAAAGTCTTTTTCTGCAATGTATGGGATGATTACAAGAAATTCATCTCCTCCGTACCTGTAGCAGTAATGCTCTCCGAATGCTTTCTGTAGGCGTGTCGAGAACTCGCACAGAATTTCATCACCGTAATTGTGACCGTAAGTGTCGTTTATGGATTTGAAATTGTCTATATCAGCGAGCATAATCATCAGGGGCTTGTTTATCAGCAGGTCAAAGTCCTCTCTTAAGGCGTGGCGGTTCTTTATCTTAGTGAGCGAGTCGTAAAGCGACATATAAGTAAGTTGCCTTGTAAGGTCTCTGTTTTCCAATGTTCTATATGCGAGCCGCAGAAAAGTATTGTATTTGATTGTGTTTGCGATTATTAGGATTAATGCGTGTACTAAGTATGTTATGTTTGTTGATGCGGTTACCCCTTTTGTTCTTTGCATTAGAATATAGAAAAATGCAAAAATTAAGATTATGAAACTATGAGCTATTGGTGGTTTTACTAAAAACAAGGTACATGAAAGAATTGACATGGACATAAAGCTGATTATCTGCCCGTCGTAGATATAGTCCAGAATGGAAATGTATATTCCTAATGATATGATTGATATTACAAAAATTGATATACTTATTTCGAGTTTTATATGGCTGTATCTGTTTTTTACAGGTTCGTGCAGGATTGTGTATGCAAAAAGTTGTGTAGCAGCTAAAAATGTCAATGTGTAGACGATTCTATGTGTTAAAATCCATGATTTTGGATTTGGTACGTCCGTGTATACTTGGTATACAAAAGATACTGAGATTGTCACGACTTCGATGAGCATCGTTATTAGAGACAAAATTTTTGCTGCTTTAAAATTATTCTCATCTATTAAGAATTGAATTTCTGGGTCTGTTTTAATAGTAAAATAATTTTTTAACCATTCGTTCACTAAAAACTCCTGCAAAGACTGCTACTTTAAGTATAATATGCAAGTGCAGAAATTTCAAAACAAAAAATAACATTAAGAAAGAGTTTAGTGCAAATTGGCAAAGTCGAATGTCGAGTTTCAAAATCTAAAATATGCAGAAATCAACTCCCAGCGGGAACCCAAATGAGCACGACAACGAATGTGCTCAATCCCGAAAAAAAGGCTTCCGCGCTTCGCTTGT
>CADCRJ010000219.1 GCA_902803735.1 uncultured Spirochaetaceae bacterium | reverse complement strand
ACCAAGCTGGGTCTTGTCTCCCTGCTCGAATTTCCAAACAGGCACAACAAGCAGCGTCAACTGAGTGTCAACAAGTTTAGAAAGTCTGATATGAACTTCGTACTCT
Source organism: uncultured Spirochaetaceae bacterium (assembly GCA_902803735.1). Classification (GTDB taxonomy): domain Bacteria; phylum Spirochaetota; class Spirochaetia; order Treponematales; family Treponemataceae; genus Treponema_D. The sequence goes on along the minus strand of CADCRJ010000219.1, from coordinate 2,682 downwards.
TCTTCCATAACAACAGAGACAGGAGCATTATATGTTACTTTTAGTCCTGACAGGCTGATGTCCGTAAGAATCCCCGGCAGGACGCATAAATTGCTGCACTCAACCCGTCCAAAATCATAGAAACGGTTGTGCTGTCGTAATTCTTCCATATATAAAGTATCACAAAAATAAAGAATTTATACAAGCGTTTTGCAAACCCACGCCTAAAATCGGCTTGGAATGCCTCAAAAATTGATTTCCGTGTTAAATTCCGCTGTGCATTATGCACTTGCCTTCTACCTTTGCTTTTGTGAACAAATCAATGAGAGACTGTAATTTTTTCAGCATTTTTTCTTTGCTGATTTTTAGCATCTCATAATGCCCGTTTTCATAATCCCCCGCGACATTCGGTGTTTCTGAATATTCAGTAATGTACGCGCCTTTTAGATGGATTTCATCAGGCGCAAATGAGAAAATTCCCAAAAGATGTTCGAGGAATTTAATAACATCGCACAATTTTTCATTAGGAATTTTTGTAAGGCCCCAATAGCACAAGCCTTCTACATCTTCGTTTTTGCACGGATTGTGCATAGTGAAAAATCTTATAAAATCCGCAAAGTATGAAATATAATCATCGTGAACCGATACATACTCATATTTGCTCTTGTTATCATAAAAATCAGAAGACAGGTTGTACCAACTTGCTTTATCAATATCATCAACAATTACAAATTCATGGTCTAAACTCATTTTTCCCTACTTCCTCAGAGAAATAAATTATAGCATACAGAAAAAATCCATGCTATATTTTAACTTATCTGACGTAAAACTAAAGGAGTGGGTTCAGAATGAAAAAACTGACTTTTATCGCGTTGATTTTATTTTACACGCTCTGCATGGCGGTTGCTCAAAAAAATCCGAACCGCTTTTACGAGGACGGAAATCCCAACGGAAATCCTGTGCAGGGGTTGTATGTTGATTCAAAAGAAGGACTTAGGGCACGCACGGCTCCGAGCTTAAACTCTGATAAAATCTGCACCTTCCGCTACGGCGAGTACGTGTGGATTACAGAAATTGGCGAAAAGGCGACAATAGACGGGCTTACGGCTCCGTGGGTAAGAGTGCTTATAAACGACGAAACTGGCTGGGTGTTCGGCGGCTACCTTGCAAGCGAATGCCCGATGAGCGAAAAGGAGCTTCTCGCTTACATTAGAAAAAACAAAGCTCTCAACGCGGACTACTTTCCGAAAGGAAACGGCATAAATTATATGCGCGAAGGCTCCGACAAATGGGATGAAAGCTCCGCCGAATATTCAAAATCGCTCGAAAACTTCTGCTGTGAGTACAACAAGAGCGAGAGAGGCATAATCGTGCGGGACTGTCTTTTTTTGAAAGATGGAGCTGCCTCAATCCCCCCTCAGCTAGGATTCTTAAAGGCCGGTTCAAAAGTGGTGCTTAACAGAGTTTCTGGCTACGGAATCAAGGACAAAATTCTCTTCCCGATTTACAGCGTTATGCTCGAAGAAAAAGACCAATCTTCACGGAATGTTTACGGTTTGGTCCGTGGAATCGACATTGCGGGCGGAGTAAATGCTTCGACCGTGAGCGACGGCAAGGGCGGAAACTTATGGATGGTCTATCAGAGTGCGCTCAAATATGTTACGAGCAGCGAGAACGGAACTTCCAAAAAGAATATTGATGATGTTCTGAATAACTGCTGGACTTATGAGGGCGCGGGCTTAAGAGGCGGTTATGAACTCATCAATGTAGTGTATTTTAACGCCGCAGGAAAAACATTCAACATTCCGATTTCTGAATTCGGCGAGATTTCTCGGTGGATTTCTGAACATGTCGGACACACTTATGGTAATCCAAGAATTGAATATCCGCTCAACATGAAAAATCCTGTTCCGTTCGTTATTCTTTACTGGTACTACGGCGGACAAGGAGGCGGCACCTTTGGGCGAAAAATCTACACTCTCGATACAACAGGCGGAAGAGCGTCTCTAAATCACATTTGCGATTATGAATATGCTGACACCGACGGCGGTCCAACTGGAATGGGCTATCATTACTTTACGAGCGACGGAGTGAAAACCTACGTTTTTGTGCATGAATGTGAGGGAATAACGGATAACATGATGAGCTGCTACGTTCAAAAGCCATCGAATTCATACAGTTTTGTTCACGAGGAATCTTATCAGCATGAACCCTATGGCTGGAGCAAACCTCTAAAAGTCGGGCAATACGTAAATCCGAATTGCCGCCTAAAACTGCGCACCTCGCCAAGCCTGAATGCCGACAAAATCAACACAATCAGGGGAGGAACTCTTTTAAAAATCATCGAGGTCGGAAAAAAAGCGACAATCGACGGAGTTGATGCGAACTGGGTAAAAGTCAAGCCTGTGAACAAGGCATATTTTGTTGAGGGCTACGATTTTACAGAGAGCGGCTGGGTGTTCGGAGGTTATCTAGAATGATGAGAAAAATCGCAGAAATGCTTCAGAGGCAAATGGAAATTGCAGATTAATAGCCCTAAATTCAAGTTTTGAAATTCAGTTGCTACATCAAAAAAACAGCTCCCAGTCGTGATAACGGCTCAGCGAAAACGCAGGTTAGCCTGCTACACGCTGTTTGTGCTTGTAACTATATACGTTTGCCGCTTACGCGGCAGCACAAACAGAGTGTTTTCGTAAGCCGTTT
>CADCRJ010000218.1 GCA_902803735.1 uncultured Spirochaetaceae bacterium | reverse complement strand
GGCAGCTCTTGTAGAGATAGTCCATGCAAGAGGAGCCATTATAACTGGCAGCGATATTTCAGAACGCTTCTATACTGATGAAATCCTTGAAAAGCTGAACATCAAAGCTGCACCTTTCTCAAAAGAAAACATAACGGACGATATTTCATTCGTAATCTATTCAAGCGCATACTCAACGGAAAAAAATCCTGACCTAATCGCCGCAAAAGAGAAAAACATCCCAATGATGCTGTACACAGAAGCCCTTGGCGCAATAAGCGAGACAGCCTATTCATGCGGCATTTGTGGCGTTCATGGAAAAACCAGCACGACTGGAATAACGGGAACAATACTCAAGGAACTGGAGCTTCCTGTACAAGTCCTTGCAGGCTCTATAATAGCGAGTTTTGACAACTCATGCACAATGACATCAGAGGAACTGAAGCAGCAGCAAAATTCTAACGCAGAGGCAAATAACCGAACCTACTTTGTTGCTGAAACTTGTGAGTACCAACGACATTTTATGTCATTTGCACCGCAAAAAATAATCCTCACCTCGGTAGAAAGCGATCATCAGGATTATTACCCTACTTTTAAGGACATTCAGCTTGCTTTCGTTGACTATATCTGTAAGCTTCCAGAGCATGGCGAGCTTATCTACTGCGCTGACGACGCAGGAGCTTCGGAGACTGCAAAAATCGCAGCAGAAAAAAGACCAGACATAAAAATGATGCCATACGGAGAAACTGCCGTCGGTGATTATAATCTTAAATTTGGCGAGGTTCAGAACGGCAAGCAGTATTTTTCAATAAGCTGCCTTGGCGAGTGCTGCATTTGCGTTCCAGGAAGTCACAATGTAAGGAACTCTACGGCTGCAATTGCTCTTGCAATACAGATTTTACGCTCAGACGGAAAAAATCCGGAAAACTACACAGAACGGATAAAGTCAGCCTTGACCAACTTCCGAGGCGGCAAAAGACGTAGCGAGATTATCGCAAGAACAAAAACACCAGCAAATCAGGAAGTTATTTTCATCGACGACTATGGGCATCATCCGACAGCAATAAAAACAACACTTGAAGGCTACCGTAAATTCTACAAAAATCACAAAATTATAGTCGATTTTATGAGCCACACATACACAAGAACCGCGGCGTTGCTTGAAGAATTCGCATCAAGCTTTGACTCTGCCGATGAAGTTATAATAAACAAAATATATGGCAGCGCAAGGGAAGATGCCTCAAAAGCGAATGTCTCAGGCAAGACTCTGGCAGAACACGCACAAAAATATCATAAGGCTGTACATTATGCGGAGGAATTTGACGAGGCCGCACAACTTGGATATCAGCTTTTGACAAAACAAAGCGGAGAAGAATATCCCGACGGCTACCTGTTCGTTACAATGGGAGCCGGCGACAACTGGAAAGTTGGAACAAAAATATTGGAGAAGCTAAAATGAACTCAATGACAGGATACGGATTCAAAGAATCCATAACAGATAACACGCAGATAAGCGTAGAAATAAAATCAGTAAACAACAGGTTTTTGGATTTGAACATCAACCTTCCGCCGTTCTTAAATCCTCTCGAATCAAAGATACGAAAAAGCATAGCCGAGAAGATTGTACGCGGAAAAGTTGACCTGACAATCCGAGTCAAAGATATGAACTCAACCGCAAAAGTCTCCGCTGATCCTGCAGCAGCAAAGATGTACAAAGATGCTATATTGCAGATTGCGGACGCAGTTGGTTTTCAGTCTGATACAATACCGCTGGGACTTATCATAAACCAAGAAGGCGTTCTAAATGTGACCCATGAATACGACGCTGACAGCTACTGGCAAAAGATTGAGCCGATATTCAGCGAGGTTTTTGAGCAGTTCATCGCAGACAGAAAGCGAGAAGGTGAAAATCTTCAGAAAGATTTGCTCAAGAAGCTTGATACACTTGATTCCTGTGCCGCTTTTTTTAAAGAATGGCAGCCAAAAATGGAAGAAAAATTCAAAGAGACAATCACGGCAAAATTCACAGAGCTTCTTGCTGACAGGGTTGATGAGAACCGCATAATGACAGAAGTTGCCGCGATGCTTGTAAAATATACAATAAACGAAGAAATCATAAGGTTGCAGAGTCATCTTGGAGCATTGCGAAAAGAATTCGCAACTTCTGCTACGCCAGGAAAAAGAATCGATTTCATCTGTCAGGAAGCGAACCGAGAGATAAACACAATCGGCTCTAAGAATCAGTTTACAGAAATAGGTCAGATGGTCATAAATGCAAAAGATGCTCTTGAAAATATCAGAGAACAGAGTAAAAATGTAGAGTGAGGTATAAAAATGGCTGAATATAAATTAAACAAAGAATTGCGAATTGCAATAAGCGGAAAATCTGGCTGTGGCAATACAACAGTAAGCACATTACTGGCAGAGACACTGGGCATAAAACTGATAAACTACACGTTCAGACAGCTCGC
>CADCRJ010000217.1 GCA_902803735.1 uncultured Spirochaetaceae bacterium | reverse complement strand
ATTTCGTTTCTGTCAAAATCCAAGTCCAAGATTCTTAAAGAAAGTGCCTCGTTGAGCCTAAGTCCTGTTCCGTAAAGGAGTTTTGCAATCAGTTTTTTCGTTCCAGTCAAGTTGTTTATGACTTTTACGACTTCTTCTCGGCTAAAAACCACGGGAATCCGAACTTTTTTCTTTGCGTGGATTACGGAAGACAAAGTTTCGACGGGCGTATTTTTTACGAACCGAAAATAAAAAAGCAGGGCTGCCAAAGCTTGATTTTGCGTGGAGGAACTTACATTTTTCTTTAGAGCAAGACTTTTCAAGTATTCATTTATTTTCTGATTCTCACAGCCGCTTTCTATTTTTTCATTTTCGGAAAGAAAATTCCGAACCCATTTTTTGTAGCGTTCTATCGTGCAGATTGAATAATGACGGACTTTTAACGCGGAATCAAGTTTGTTCAATTCAGAATCTAAAAAGCTTTCCGTTTTTGGAAGACTATACGATTCATCTTCAAAATTAAAAAGATTAGTTCCATAGATATTTTCAAGCAATAAATTCATTGCATTTTGATTGGACGGAACGAGCCAAATTTTTTGTTCGTTATTCCATATTCGATTCGGCACAGTTCGAACGGCATTCAGAATCGTGTCGTTAAATTTTTCAGGAAAACTGACAGAAAAATATTTTTCATTGAAAGGTTTTATAAAAACAGTCATTTTTGTACCTCTTGCATCTTTAGAAAATTTTGAATAAAGAAGAATTTCTCGTAATTTGCTTCGATCAGCACAGTTTTTTATAGGTTGTTCTGAGCGAGGCGATAAAATCGATTTTGGAGGGAGCAACGATAATATAATTTTTTGGACGAACGTTGAGTTTTAAAAAGTAAGATACGCAGAAATCAACTCCCGATATTCTTGTAACATAATATCAAAGATCTTTTTTCTTTTGAATTACTTTATTCTGCGGTAGCCGTAAATAATATATGTTCCGTTCTGCTCATCGTATGGAATATTATATTTTTTCAGGACGGCAAGAAAATCCTCGGTCTCGTCAATTACTTTGTCTTTGATTAACCGCCCCTGATATTTCAGCAAACGAGGACGAATTTTAATCCACTCCACAGCATAAAAGGGAACGGCATACATGTCTCCGCCCAGATAATTTTCCAGGTACAAGCCCCAATCGTAGCTATTATATTCATCCTTGTCAAAATTATGCCAGTCTGTTTCTTGCTCATCGACAGATTTTATTACAAATGGCGGAAGAAACGGCAGTTCGGATATACCCTTTTTTAATTCCTTCCATTTTGTATTGTTCATAACAGAACATAAACCTTCCTCTTGAATTATTTGTCTGATTTTTGTCTTGTATTTTTCAGTTTTATCCATATTACTCTTATTATTATTGCTATTTTTCTCGGCATAAGTTTTTTTGCGAAAACAATTATCTATGTTATAATAACAGAATTAAAAAAATAAGAAACTTATGCCGTTACACATAATATACTGTTTTGTTTTTATATGTGCTATTCTTGTTTTTTATAATTACAAAAAAATATTTGAATTTGCGATTTTACTTCGATATAATCTAGTCAAATTTTTGAAGAAGGGGTGCTTATGAATCTTAAGATAAAGCTCAATGTTGTTCTTCTTGCGATCGTTACGATTTCTATCGGAGCAATCATCTTTGTAGCCTACAGTATGTCAAAGGCTGAATTGACGAATTCCGTGCTGAAGGGAAATCGAAGTTTGGCAGAGAAAACCGCAAGTGACATTGAAAAGATTGTGGAGAAGGAATTCGCTATGCTTGAATCAATGTCAAAGTTCCCTTCGATTATTGACCCTGAAATCGATATGCATGATAAGTGGAAGGATATAAATGTCGTAATTAAGGGAAACACTCGTTATAGTGGCATGGCTTTTTACAATAGTGAGGGCGTTGGCTATAATTCTAAAGGTAAGTGGGTTGACAATCACACGAAAGATTATATGGAAGGGGCTTTGCATGGAAAACGTGGCATGATGGATCCTCACACAAATATGTTTGGTAATTTAGTTACGAATTTTGCCCTTCCTGTTTTTGCTCCAAGTGGCAAGCAAATTGGGGTTATTTCCTCGGTTATTGAAGCTTCGGATATGGCCACTTCAATGCAAAATATCATTATCGGTAAAGCTTCGCACCCGATGATTGTTAACAAGATTTCGGGAAAGGTTGTTGCTCATACAGACATCGAAATTTTAAACGAAGAAAAGTCAGTTCAGGATGTTACTGGTGAAGATTTTGTAAGAGCAGGGCAGGACAGCCTTAAGGGAGCAACAAATTCGATTATTTACTATGATAAAGCCAAGAAAATGAAAATGACGGCGGCTTATTGTCCCATCGAAAACACAGATTGGGTCGTAATTTTGATTGCCCCATATTCGGACTTTTTTGGTGGAATTTCAGAGCTGTTCAGGATTATGCTTGTCATTACGGCTGTTACATTGATTTTGGCGGCATTGATTGTTGCATTCGTTGTTAATAGCGTTGTGAAACCTCTTCGCAATTTGCGGGGCGCGATTCACGAAATTGCTACAGGCGAGGCAGACCTCACAAAGCGACTTCCTGCATCGTCAAAGGACGAAATCGGCGATGTTGTTGATGGGTTCAATTCGTTCAGCGAAAAGTTGCAGACGATTATTGGCGATGTGAAGCACTCTAAGGAAGACCTTCTTGTCGCAGGCTCTGATATGTCGGAGGCAAGCGAGAACACCGCAAGCGCAATCACTCAGATTATCGCGAATATTGGAAGTATCAAGAATCAAATCGAAAATCAGGGGCTTAGTGTAAATCCGGCTGCTGGAGCCGTGAACGAAATATCGGGTAACATCGAATCGCTGGAGAAAATGATTGGCAGTCAGAGCGAGATTGTAACGGAAGCGTCTTCCGCTGTTACGCAGATGATTGGCAATATCAGTCAGGTTAATACGTCGATGGACAAAATGACTGGCTCGTTTGAAACTTTGCGCTCAAATTCGCAAGAAGGTTTCAGCAAACAGCAGTCCGTTAATGATAAAGTAAAGGAAATCGAAATCCAATCGCAAATGCTTCAGGAAGCTAATGCTGCGATTTCTGCGATTGCAGAGCAAACCAACTTGCTTGCTATGAACGCGGCTATCGAGGCGGCTCACGCTGGTGAATCGGGTAAGGGATTTGCGGTCGTTGCTGACGAAATCCGTAAGCTTTCAGAAACTTCCAATTCTCAGTCCAGAACCATTGGCGAGCAGTTGGAGAATGTCAAGTCTTCTATCAATATGGTTGTTTCTGCTTCAAGCGAGGCGAGCGCAACTTTTGAGAAAGTCTCTGAGCTGCTTTCTGAAACTGAGAATCTTGTCATGCAGATTAAAGCTGCTATGAAGGAACAGGACGCTGGCTCTGCTCAGATTATCGAGATGCTTAGGCGGATGACCGACAGTACTGCGGAGGTTCGTGCAGCCAGTGCAGAAATGCGAGAGGGCAACAAGATGATTTTGTCAGAAATGCAATCGCTTCAGAATGCAAGTTCTGAAATGTTGCAGAGTATGGACGAGATGAGTGTGGGTGCTGGAAAAATCAGCGAAACTGGCACGGCTCTTGGTGATATTTCATCTCAGGTGCAATCTTCAATCATCGAAATCGGTACGCAAGTCGATTTGTTCCGTGTATAAAACTACGAGCTTGTTTCGGAGTCGGATTTATCCGAACATTCGGATTCCGAAACAAGCTTCTAATGAGAATCTCTAAAACCTCAGTAAAAAACAACCTTTTCCTATCACCACTTTTTTAATATAATATACTCCATGGATAAAAAGAAATTTATAAAAAGATTAATTATAACATTTATTTTATTATCAATTGCCCGTATTGTTGGTTATTTCATTGCAGAGTCAATAAAAAGCCATAAAGAAGCAGCCTGGATAAAATCTATGCGTTCTACATATGGTTATGATGTAGATTCCTATGATGATGGAGGATATTCTTCAGATTCTGATGAAGATAATGAAGATTTTGAAGATACAGATGATATGTTTGACTTCGGTCCTTATCCAATAGGACTGTGGAACGACAATTATGTTGGCGATGCAGGCTTTGTGGATGATCAGCTTTTCCTGACTGTATATAAAAACGGCATGTATTCTGTAATAAATACAAGTACCGGCGAAACTTTTGGAGATGATAAATATTTAATAAACATTTATAACACAAGCGATTTTAAGCATTCAGCCTTTATTGTAAATAATGGAACCAAAGAAGAAATTTTGTATGTTGACGGTAAAAAAGTTCTAACGGCTGGTGTTATAAATGATTTTGAATTCATAAATAATTCTGGTGACTGGGGCTGCCTTACAAAAGATGCTGACAGCTGGGATTATTATCATATTTATATAAACGGGAAAAATGTAAGAAAAACAGATTATCCTATAAGAGGTATATATTTTAATCCTGATGGAAAAAGATATTGTTACGAAGTTGATAATGAAGATCAAAGAAGAGATGAGATTTATCTGGAGAATAACAGATTTTCCGTTAATCGCTCATTATTGCGTGCAGACTTCAGCAAAGACGGAAAGGAAACGCTTCTTCTTTATGATGATGATAATAGAGATAGTTATGTTTATTTTAGAAGCAGCAGTAAAACTCTGGGGCCATATAGGATTCGTGATTTTAGAGACACAATCTTCTACGCTGGAAAAACAGTAAACGACTGGACTTTTTCGTATACTAAGGATTACAAGTATTATGTAAATCATCATGGAAAAGAATACGGACCTTATGACAGAATTTTTGACGCTGAGTTGAATGATACTGATATTTATTATAAAACACGAGAAGATGACAATATCTGTTTTTATGAGAATTTTAAGAAACTATCTGAGGTTCCATCTGATGTATACAAGATCGGAAACAAAATAGATAATGGATACCGTTTTATAAGTTCAAAAAATTACAGAGCGTCTGCCGCTTTATATAAAAATGAAAAAGGTTCTTTGATGTGCGATGTTTATAAAAACGGAAATAAAGAAACTGTCAATTTAGACAAAGCAAAAATGAGAACCGTATGCATAAGTCCAGACAGCAAATACATTTATTATTTTGACGGAGTGTCTTCAATCCAAAGACTGGATACAGATACTTATCAAAAAGAATTGTTCTGTAAACTCAGCAAGGAAGCGTTGGAATCTGGAGTTCGCCGCATGAGCGCCGCAGACAACCTCGTAGTCTTTAACAGTTTCGTCTGCATAGACGGCAAAGAATACATGGGCATGAAAGTATTTAAAAATGATAATGTCTATATCTATAATAGCGGTGAAAATAAATTTGAATT
>CADCRJ010000216.1 GCA_902803735.1 uncultured Spirochaetaceae bacterium | reverse complement strand
TCCTGAGGCAGCTTGCTGAAAAATCCTTCGAGCTTTCGCACGCCGCCGTCGTAATCCGCCGTAATCGCTATTCTTTCATTTCCTGCGAACAAGATAGACTTTGTTGCCTGTGGGTATGAGCTTACAAGAATGCGGTAGATCAGCGGAATGTTGTACTCGCTTTCAGAAAGTCCGACTGCGTGCGAGGTAAGATAATCTGGAAAAACGTCCAGAGAATAGAGATAACTTCTGTTTGCCACTTTTTATAACTCCTTCCATTTTTTTATGGGCGGATTCCGAGCCTCGCAAGGCAAAATATGCAGGAAACTCGGCTTTCATCCTATAAAGTTCAGTATATATTTATGTTTTATGTGTGAATACGGAAAAAGGAGGTTTTATACAAAAGTTTTTTTTGTGGAATTGATTACGCAAGGCTTTTTCCGCGGGGATTCTGCTCACTTTTGACTATTTCAAGTCTGATACATTTGGAATATGCACACTTTTGCTCAATTTGTCCCTTATTCCCGCTGCCGATTGATGACTTTGCTCATTTTCTTCCAAATTCCGCTTGCACAAAGCCCGCCTGAGTGAATTTCTGCCTTAATCCCGCGGGATTTTGCCCGCCGAAGCGGATTTCTCGCTTTGTCCCACAGGATTTTGCCTGCCCGGAGCGGATTTCTCGCTTTGTCATACAGAAGATGAGTAACTTGTTCATTACAGCTTCATTGGAACTCACTAAAATTGAAGTTTTTTTGAGTTTGCATAGATAAATCCAATTCATAATGATATACTTAAACGTGATGAGAGAGAAAAAAGCAAAAGAACAAGTAGATAAAAAACCGAGAAGCATAAAGCCGATTGATCCAAAGATGATGGAGAGGATTCAAGGTCTTAGGCTTATGGACGATGACTTTATGACAATCGTGTTCTCTGGCGACAACAAACTGACGGAATTTCTTCTGCGAATATTGCTTGAGCGGAATGATTTGACAGTAAAGCAATCACTTACGCAGAAAGAGAAGCACAACATTTTCGGGCGGTCTGTTCGCTTGGATATTCTGGCAGTTGATACAGAGGGAAAGCAGTACAACATTGAGATACAACGAGCAGACAAAGGAGCATCAGAACGGAGGGCTCGGTATAATCTGTCTATGATTGACAGTCATTCGCTGCAAAAAAATGATGATTTTTCAGCATTACCCGAAACTTATATCATTTTCATCACAGAGAATGATATATACGGCGAAAAAGAGCCTATTTACAAGGTAAAGCAAAATATTGAGACCAAGCGGGGAAAAGTTTTTCCGTTTGATAACGGCGTACATACGATTTATGTAAACGGAGCATACGCAGGCGAGGATGCGATTGGTTGGCTGATGCATGATTTCCGTGAGAGCAACACGGACAAAATGCATTATGCTGAAATTGCGGAGCGCGTGCGTTTTCACAAGCAAGAAGACGGGGAGGTATCAATAGTGTGCAGAGCATTTGAAGAATACGGAAAGGAAAAAGCTGCTGAAGCTAGAAAAATCGAACGGCAAGCTATGGCAAAAAAGCTTATTCAAAATGGGTCTATGACCACAGAAGAAATCGCTGACATTGCAAATTTGCCGCTGGAGCAGGTGCAAAAACTGGCGGAGCAGTTAAAGCAATAGCATTACCGCCCCGTAAGTGTCTGCCGTACTGCCCATTTTTACATTTCTGCAAAAGCCGCTGACTAAAGAAAAGCAAATGTCAAAGCAATCTCTTTTATTTTAGTTCCACTTCGATTCCTGTGTTTGAGATTGATACGACTTTCAGTACCAGCGGAGTTGAGCCTTGGTAGCTGTTTTGCGGGCTGACCGTGTAAAGCTGCCACTCATCGCCAGCGGCAAGCTGAAAAACCACGTCGTAGCTGGATTTCTCGCTTTCCACGCGATAATTGACCTGCCATTTTCCCGCCGCGTTCTGAAAAATCGCCGTCAAGGTGCATGAGGCAAGCCCAATGTTCGCGAGCGGCTGAATGCGAGGAGAAAGCGGATGGTCATAACGCTGGAGCATTGAGGTAAGCATAATAATTTTGCCGTCCTCAAAAACATACTGCCCGTGCCGAATGATTTGCTTTTCTTTTGCAAAAGCCGCTGCCGAAAGCAAAACAAAAACCAATGCAAACAAAATTGTTTTCTTCATAAAAATCTCCTACCTCACATAACCGCCAAAGACCCAGCCAGAGCCGACCTCGCTACCTTCAACAAAATGCTCCGTATTCACAGCCTCTACCTTGAGCCATTTGCCTTTTATGCCGTCAATCACAACCCAGTTGTTGCCGTCAACGTCAACGATTTTCAGCAACGTGCCAGCTTCAAGAGTGCCAAAAACAAGAGCGTCAAGGTTCGGCTCGGCTCTCATTTTAAGGCGGCAAATCGGATTTACATAAAAATCAGGCTCACCAGCGGGGCGTTCAGGCTTTGGCTCTCCGACGCATTTT
>CADCRJ010000215.1 GCA_902803735.1 uncultured Spirochaetaceae bacterium | reverse complement strand
CATCGGCACTAAAGGGCTTAACTTCCGTGTTCGGAACGGGAACGGGTGTTTCCCCTTTGTTATGACCACCAACGAGTATTAATATATATTTTTTTGCTTTTTTATGCAAGAGCTTTTTGAAAAAAAATTCAATTTTTTTTCAAAACCGAGATAAACATACAGCACAAAAACAAGAAGGCATTGACAAGTACAATGGTAGCACCCGTAGCACTACCCGCATACCAAGAAATGACAAGCCCAACTATGCAGGAAACAAAAGAAATGCAAATCGAATAAAACACGTACCGTCGGGAATTCCGTGAAACCATACGGCTGGAAGCGGCTGGAAGAACCAACAGGCTGTTTATTACGAGGAGTCCTGTCCAACGAATACTCAAAGTGACGATAGCAGCCGTAACAAGCGCAAAAAGCACCTCGACAAAGACGGTATGTACGCCACGGCTTTTTGCAAACGTAGCATGAAGATTTGTCAACAGCATTCTGTTGTAAAACAAGACAAAAATCACGAACAAAACCAAGAGCGCAAAAAACAGCTGAAAAATTTCCGACGGCTGAATAGAAAGAACATCGCCAACAAGATAACGCTGATATTTAGCAAAATTACCAGTCGCACTCAAAAGGACAAGTCCTAGAGCCACGGCGGTAGAAGAAAACACGCCGATTACTGTATCTGCGCTTGATTTGCCTTTTGTTTTTACAAGGATAATTGACGTGCCCAGAACAATGCTAAACCCAATCATCGCAACAGTAGGTTCCTTTATACCAAAAAGGATTCCCAGAGCAATGCCTGTAAGGGCACTATGCCCGATTGCATCAGAGAAAAATGCCATTTGGTTGGATACAACAATACAGCCAAGCATACCGAACAAAGGAGCCGCTATAATTACAGCAAGCAGCGCGTTCTTCATAAAAACAGGTTCAAGCCAAGCAAAAGGCAACAAAAAATCAATAAAACTGTAAATTGCAGACATAAAACCTCTTTCTAACAGGAAAACTAAATTTGAATGTGACCAAAAGTCTCAATGAAGCGAGGCGTTGCGTACACTTCCTCTGGAGAGCCTTCCGCAGCTATGCCGTGGTCTATCAGAAGAACCCTGTCCGCGTGCTCTGCCACCAAGTCCAAGTCGTGGCTAACTAAAAGTATAGTAATATCATAATCATGCCGCAACTTTGAAACCAACTCATAAAACACTTTAAGACCGTTACGGTCAACGCCACTTACAGGCTCGTCAAGTATAAGTATGTCAGGCAGGGGATGTATCGCAAGGGCAAGCATTACCCGCTGAATCTCGCCTCCGCTCAAATCGCTCGCACGGCGGTCAGCCAGATGTTGCGTGTTTGTCGCAGATAAAATCTCCCACACGCGTTTTTTATCCTTCTTGCGCCTTGGCAGCCATACGGGATAATTCGATATACACGAGAGAATCAAATCAGAGACCGAGACAGGACTACCGCTGGCAATAAAAAGACGTTGCGGCACATACCCGAACACGGGTCTCTTAGGAATTGGCATTCTCAGACCAGAGACTGAACGCCCATGCTCATACGTTATAGTTCCTGTATGGGGAATCTCATCCAAGAGAGCCTTCAAAAAGGTTGTCTTTCCAGCACCGTTTCGGCCTACAATAGCGGTAAGCTCGCCACACCTTATCTCAAGGTTCACGTCGTCAAGTATGTGCGTACCGCCACTTACGACGCTCAAATGCTCTATTCTAGTAAGGCAAACATGAGGATAAAGTCTCGGACGGTGAAGATTCAGTCTTGTCATTGAGCAAAAGCCTTCCTTAAGACTTCAAGGTTCTTCTTCATTGCTTTAACATACGAATCTTTTTCAAGAACACCAGTAACGCATGGGTCAAGCTCGTAAATAGCAGAGCCTGTTTCGTTAGAGATAATCTCCGCACTCGCACTAGAATACTGAGGCTCCACAAACAAAGGAACTTTCTTCACAGCCGCTTTGTTGGACTCATCTACAAACTGAATAATTTCAGAAAGTTCCTTTGGGCTAGGAGCGGTTCCTGGCTCACGCTCAATTACACCAGCGATGCTAAGACCAAATTCATTTGCAAAATAAGGGAACGCCTCATGGAACGTTATGATTGTTTCACCGCGATACTTGTCAAGCTCGCTGTGCATTGCTGTTTTCAACTCTTCAAGCTCTTTTGTATAAGATTCCGCATTTTTCAGGATTTTTTCGCTAAAAGAAGGATAACGCTCGGCAAGCTTTGAAGAAATCCAGTTAACCTGAGAGATTGCACCATCAACACTTACCCAGACATGAGGATTTACAGCTCCGTCGGCATCAGTCACAAATGAATTAAAACCGTCAGATGCAGAGATGACCGCACCCTCAGAGGTCTTTTTTGACTCATAAACTTTATCAAGAAAATCCTCCATGCCAGCACCATTAAGGACAACGCAGTCGCTGGACGAAATTTTCTGCATATCACGGGTCGTAAGCTGATAATCATGCAGGCAGCCTGTATCACTTGGAGCAAGCATCTCTGGTTTCAAATCCGTACCGTCACACAAATTCAAAAGCATTATGTAAAGCGGGTAAAAGCTTGCGGTAATCGTAATTTTATCAGTCTCCGCAGAATTATTGCTTCGCCGCTCATTTGCATTAATTTTAACAAAGTTAACAAAGCACGAAGAAAACACGGCACATTCGGCAATCAATAACACAGAAAAACCAAGATTAAAAAATTTTCTAAAAAACATCTTAGATTAAGTATACACAAATAAACACAAGTATGCACGGGATTATAGCATATTGTTCAAAAAATTCTGAGTTCTAAGCTGCTTAGGGTTCTCAAATATTTCTTTGGGGCTTCCCTGCTCCACCACAACACCGCCAGCCATGAACATAACAGAACTTGCAACTTCCTTGGCAAAGTTCATCTCATGAGTAACGATAATCATGGTTATATGCGACAAAGCAAGCTCCCGCATGGTTTTTAAGACTTCACCCGTAAGCTCAGGGTCAAGGGCAGACGTAGGCTCGTCAAACAGCATAATGTCTGGCTGCATCGCGAGAGCACGGGCAATAGCAACCCGTTGCTGCTGACCGCCAGAAAGCTTTGCAGGGTATGAGTCTCTTTTGTCAGAAAGCCCGACTTTTTCAAGCAGATGCTCGGCAAGTTCCACAGCTTCCGCCTTGTTCATTTTCTTTACGTGCACAGGAGCTTCGATAAGGTTCTGAAGGACAGTCATGTGCGGAAAAAGATTAAAATGCTGGAATACCATTCCCATGTGAGCAAGCAAAGGTTTTGCAACGGCAGGTTTTACATAAACGGAACCAGAATTATCTTTTTCATCGGCGAAAGTCTCACCAATAATCTTTATCTGACCGTGATCAATCGTTTCCAAATGGTTCATGCACCTTAGCAGGGTAGATTTTCCAGACCCACTAGGTCCAATAATCGCAAGAACGTCTCCCTCCTGCACTGTCAAATCTATTCCCTTCAAAATCTCAAGGTTTCCGAATTTTTTCTGGATTCCTCGCATAGAAAGCATTTCTTTGCTCATAACAACTCCTCTACCGCTCAGAACGAGCAAAGTACTGCTCAAGGCATTTAAAAGCCCATGCAAGGACAAAGGTCATAACAAGGTAAAAAACAGCCGCCACAAGGAACGGTGTCATGTCAAACTCCCTCTGAACGATTGTTCTAGCAACACGGAGCAAATCATTCATAGCGAGTACATATATTAGGGATGTGTCTTTTACAAGGTTTATAGTCTCATTACTAACAGGTGGAAGAACCCTGCGTACAACCTGAGGAAGAATAATGCGAACCATCGTGTGCAGAGGACTCATGCCAAGCATACGGGCAGCTTCGTACTGCCCCTTGTCTATTGACTCAATGCCAGCACGGAATATCTCCGCAAAATAAGCCGCATAATTAAGCGTAAATGCTACCAGAGCCGCCGTCATGTCCGAGAAACGGATTCCTACCATTGGCAAGGCAAAATAGACAAACAGCAGCTGGAGCATAAGTGGAGTGCCGCGCATAATCCAGATATAAAATTCAATTGCATAGCGAACCGCCCGCCATCTCGATTTATGCCCAAGAGAAACAAAAAGACCAAGCGGCAAGGACATTACCAATGTCAAGCAAAAAATTCCCAGTGTAATTCTGGAACCGCCCAGCATAGGAACAACAATCTTCGCTATAATTTCCATAAAAATCTCCAGTATGCGACGGCAGGGTAAAGCCTATTTAGTTATGTCGGCAGCAAACCATTTTTCAGAAATTTTTGCCATTGTTCCGTCAGCTTTAAGTTCATCAAGAACTTTCTGCACTGTATTACGAAGCTCGACATCTTCTTTTCTGAATCCGATTCCAAATTCGCTTACTGGTCCAACAACAACGTCAACAGCCTCAAAATCG
The DNA here is from genome assembly GCA_902803735.1 of uncultured Spirochaetaceae bacterium. GTDB lineage: Bacteria > Spirochaetota > Spirochaetia > Treponematales > Treponemataceae > Treponema_D. The sequence goes on along the minus strand of CADCRJ010000215.1, from coordinate 1,338 downwards.
TTCGGATGCTTGTTCATGTAGTAGCGTCCTGTAATCTCATCAGAAACAACTACGTCAACACGACCATTCTGCATATCTATGAAAGCTGCTATATAATCAGGATATTTTTTGAAGTCCTTGAAGCTAGAACGAAGTGCCTCGTTGCCGTCGAGATATTCCTCGGCAGTTCCACCGCTCTGGGTTGCAACGACTTTGCCAGCAAGGTCTGCCTCAAATTTGTATTCAGAAGATTTTCCAGCAGGAACGAACATTATCTGCCTGTTGTCCATGTAAGGCTCGCTGAACATCATGTTCTCTTTGCGTTTTTCTGTAATATCGAGACCGTTCCAGAGGACATCAATACGGCGGCTCTTAAGCTCTGCCTCTTTGCTCGACCAGTCAATTGGCTTAAACTCAACGTTAAAACCAAGGCGTTTTGAAGCTTCCTTCGCAACATCAATGTCAAAGCCTACAATCTCATTGTTCTCATCCACAAAGCCCATTGGAGGATAGTTGTCATCAAGACCTACAACAATTTTCTTTGTTTCTTCTTTTTTTGAACAAGATGAAAAAAGTGCACTTACAGCTGTTATAGCGGTCAGCGCACATACACACAAAACAAACGTTTTTTTCATATTCATGCCCCTTTTTTAAGACTGCAAAAAAGCCTAGCACGAACACAAAACATTTGTCAATTAAGACTTTGAGGGTAAATTTAGCTTCTAAAAAGAATGCCGACTCTCACAAAGCGAAACAACGCTTACTCGCAAAACTCGGCGTTCATATTTATCAAACTTTGAACAAGTCAATCTGTGTACTGATTTTGTGAATAGCATCCTGAACATCATCAGTAATACTTGTAAGCGTAGAACCATTCTCGCCTACCTTGCCAGCCTCAGAGCTCATTTCTTCCATACTGCTCTTGATTACGGCTGTAGAATTACGCAGGGTATCAATCTCTTTGAGAATGAGGGTGTTCTTGTTTGCCATATCCTTTGAAGCGCGGCGTACTTCAACAGTACTGTCGTTCATGTCCTTGAGTGCATCGCTGATTTGCCTAGAGCCTGCGTTCTGCTCTTCCATCGCGCCCTTAATCTGAACAACAAGCTGGTCGGTCTCTTTTAGGCGGCTTGAAACAGCAGCAAATGCTTCGCTCGACTCCATAGAAGCCGAAACAACTTCTATAATAGAATCCTTTATTTTATTAAGCTGCTCACCAATCGTCTTTGATTGCGCGCTCGACGTCTCGCTCAACTTACGGATTTCGTCAGCAACAACGCTGAATCCCTTGCCTGCCTCGCCTGCATGAGCAGCCTCAATAGCCGCATTCATAGCAAGAAGGTTCGTCTGCTCCGCGAT
>CADCRJ010000214.1 GCA_902803735.1 uncultured Spirochaetaceae bacterium | reverse complement strand
GAAAAATCCTGAATGGAGGAGAAACTACATGACTTGGCAGCAGACTATAGACGAGGAAAAAGCTCTGGCCTTTGAGGAGGGTAAGAGTGAAGGTCGAAGTGAGGGCGTTGAAATTGGACTTCTTCAAGGCGCTCAGGCAAAAGCTATCGAGAATGCACGAAACTTTTTAAAAGAAGGTGACCCAGTAGAAAAGATTGCTAGGTGTTGTTCCCTTCCTTTGGAGCAAGTGCTTGCTTTGAAAAAGGAGCTTGCCGAAGCATAAAATAACAGCGTGTCTTATATGAATGGCACTTCCCGGCAGCACGTGGCAGCACAGCATGGGAAAGTGCCCTTTTTAGTTCTAAGATATGAGCTCACGATTCCGTTGCTATATCAAGCTTAACGCCGTCTCTATCATTGGTGTGAGCGATTGGTAGCTGTAATCCGTGTGCTTGCCGTTCACGCAGTTTGCGACCATTGTCGTTATGGACAGGGCTTTTTTGCCAAGGTATGCCGCGTTGCAATATAATGCGTAGGTTTCCATGTCCTGTGCGAGACAGCCCATCTCAGCCCATTTTTTCCAAGCCTTCTCGCCCATCGCGTTGTATTCTGAGTACATATCGCTTGAAAGTATAGTTCCTGCTTCAAACCGTATGTTTTTTGAGGCGGCATAGTCCGTTGCTCTTTTTAGCAGCAAGAAGTCGCAGCTTGGCGAGAATGTGCCCGGAAGCTCATACTGATATGCGTAGTTTGTGTCCGTACAGGCAGTCATTGCAAAAATAAGGTCGCCCGGCTCCTGCGAGGCTTTATAACCGCCAGCAGTTCCGATTCTTATTATTGACTCTACGCCGTAAAAAGCGTACAGCTCGTATGAGTAGATACCTGCGCTGGCTCCACCCATGCCGCTGCCCATTACTGTTACAGGCGAGCTGTTGTAAAGCCCTGTGTAGCCCGTAATTCCACGGACGGCGGTTACTTCTCGCACTTCTTGTAGAAAGTTTTCGGCAATGAATTTTGCCCTGTTCGGGTCGCCGGGCAAAAGCACGGTTTTTGCTATGTCGCCAATATTTGCGCTGTTATGCGGTGTTGGAACTTTATCTGTGTTTGTGTTATTTGCACTGTTTGTAGAAAAAAATGGAAATTTCATGCAAATATTTTAGCATAAACTTCTTCTTCGTGTAAGAAGAAAAAGTTCCCCCTATGCCCACATTTTGTACAGCCTGTTCAGATACCGCTGTTTATTTTGCAGAATAGGTGTTATAGTATGCAATCATGATAAAACTTGTAGCTTTCCTTGGTAATTACGGAAAAGAATATGAAGGAACCCGTCATAACGTGGCGTGGACGTTTGCTTCTCAACTGCCTTTTTATGAGAAGCTTTCTTGGAATCAAAAATTTAAGGGCGATTATGCGGTTGTAGATACGCCTGTTCTTGCTCAGTGGTTTGCCGATACAGGTATGTACGCAAAAAAAGACGGAAGCGTTGCCCGAATCCCTGACGGTGCGCCAGAGAAGATTTATTTCTTAAAGCCTCTTACGTATATGAATTTGAGCGGAGAATCGATAGGCGAGCTTGCCCGTTTTTATAAAATAAATCCTGATGAAATTCTTGTCGTGCATGATGAGCTGGAATTGCCGCTTGGCACGGTGAGCCTTAAATGGAGCGGAGGTCTTGGCGGTCATAATGGGCTACGTTCGACAAAGGCTGTTCTTGGTACTGCTGATTTCTGGAGGCTCAGGTTCGGACTTACAAAGCCTGTGGATAAGGACATTGCGGCTTATGTACTGAGCCGTTTTTCTGGCGATGAGCAGATTATGCTGAGCCAAGCATTCTCTCAGACAAACGAGATGTTTGCAAAGCTTTTGCTCACGGAGGATGCGAGCCGTATCTTGCAGGGATGGAGCAAACGCAAATGCATAGCCTAGTGGACGTAATAAAAATACTCAGGTCTGAAAACGGCTGCCCTTGGGATAAAGACCAGACTCCTATGTCTGTCCGCAGGGATTTGATGGAAGAAGTTTTTGAGGCTCTGGATGCAATAACAGCCGATGACAAGGCTCATATTCGCGAGGAGCTGGGCGACGTTCTCTTTAACGTGCTTCTCATTGTGTATATGTATGAGCAGAAGGGTGAGTTTTCTCTGGAACAGGTTCTGGCAGAGGTCGCTGAAAAGCTTGTAAGGCGGCATCCCCATGTGTTTCCAGAGAGCAGCGGTAAAACCGAGATGGAGAGCCGGCCTGCTGATACAGGTGAAGTGCTTTCTCAGTGGGACAGGATCAAGGAGAACTTGGAGGGGCGAAAGACTGACTCTGTTCTTGATGAGGTTCCTGCGGGCTTTCCGCCTCTTTTAAAAGCGTACAAAATGCTTTCAAAAGCATCTAAACGAGGATTTGAGTGGAATTCAATAGAAGAAGCCCGCAACAAAGTTGTTGAGGAGCTTGAAGAGGTTGACGAGGCTGCTTCTGCGGCTTCTAAGGCTTCTGACGGGGATTTTAAGAAAGCGTTCACAGTAAAAGGTGGTTCTCCTGCCCTGAATGAAATGCAGCTGCATCTTGAAGAGGAAGTGGGGGATTTGTTCCTTGCCCTTGTGAATTATTCCCGCTGGCTCAATGTTGACCCCTGCGTTGCCTTAGACCGTGCGAACAGAAAATTCTATGACAGATTCTCTTTTGTTGAAAAATCCATGAAGCAGAACTCAATTCCAATGACAAAAGATAATTGTGCGGATATGATACGCTTTTGGAATGATGCAAAAAACAAAGAATACCGTTGAAAAAGTCCTTGTAAAAATATAAAATAAAAAGGAATCAGCAATGGATTGAGCTGTGCTGATTCCTTTACCTAAGAAAGGTACTCATTGAAAATCTTTTAGGGGAATTTGAAATGCCGTATTCTGAACCGACTAATCTTGGTGTCATCGCCTGTCCAGGCGGAGCTGTTTTTGCAGACGAAGTTATTGCTCATCTGCGACATATGTATAAGCATAGATTTGCTTTGAAAAGGGATGTAATTTCAAAGCGATATAATTTTGACAAAGAAAAATTTGTTCAGGATATGAATTTCCGTAATGATATGCTGACTTCTGACTTGGTTGTTCGTGGTGCTACGGATAAGTACAGAACTCCTTCTTTCAAAGTCAACACATTGTTCACATGGTTTGCGAACGGCGAGGTTAAAGCCGAGATTTGCGAGTGTATCCGCGGAAAGGATATTTACATTTTCCAGGATGCTGAGAACCATGCTCCAATTCCGATGAACGGCGGAAAAAATGAGGTTGTTTTTTCTGTAAACGACCATGTTATGACGCTTCTTGTTACAATTGACGCTGTTCAGCAGGCTGGCGCAAAATCAATCACTCTTGTTCTTCCAGCTTTCCCATACAGCCGCCAGCATAAGAAAAAGTCCCGCGAAGGTCTTACTGCAAGCCTTTTGTGCCACATCTATGAGATGAAGCATGTTACGCGTGTTGTTACGCTTGATATTCACTCTCGCGAAATTGTAAACGCTTTCAATACTACTTATTTGGATAACCTTCATGCTTCTTACCAGATTATCAGGGAGCTTACAAAGGTTGTTAATCTTTCTGGCCCAAACAAAGAGGACTTGGTTGTTGTTTCTCCTGATACAGGTGCAATCGACCGCAACAAGTTCTATGCGACTGGTTTGAAAGTTCCTTTGGCAATGATTTACAAGGAACGTGATTATTCCGTTGTAACGCAGGATGCAAAGAATACCAACATTAAGAGCATCAAGCTTCTTGGTGACGTAAAGGGCAAGGTTGCTTTCCTTGCTGACGATATGCTTGGAACTGGCGGAACTTTGCTAAAGGCAATGGGATTCTTGCATGACTTGGGAGCTACAAAGGTTATTGCTGCTATCAGCTTGCCGTTCTTTACTGGTAATGCTGTGGAGCTTTTTGACCAGGCTTATAAGGATGGTTTGTTCTACAGAATCATTGGTACGAACGCTGTTTATCATCCTGAGCTTAAGGACAAGGAATGGTTCATTTCTACAAACGTAACTGGTTTGTTTGCAAATGTCATTACCCGCGTTCACCATGACCAGAGTTTGAGCGACTTGCTTGATAACCGCTCTATTATTGATAAACTCATAAAGAAAGAGGATGTTTAATCTGCTTCTTTTTGAATGATTGACAATGGCTCGCCTTTGGGCGGGCTTTGTCGTTTTTGGACTATGCCAGACTGTATTTTATCCGTCGATATTGGAACAACTTCTCTAAAAGCTGCCTTGATAACCGAGACAGGCAAGATTCTTGCTTTTAAGCGGCTTTTGGTGCCATCAGAGCCAGCGTCTTCCGTGCCTGCCTTGTTGGATGCAAGTGTCTGGAGCGGGCTTTTGGCAGATGCCGTAGCGAGTTTTAAGCAGTCTGTGCCAGAGGCTTTTGTCGAGGCTGTCTGTGTTAGCGGTAACGGACCTTCCCTGTGTTCCGCTGGTGGCTCGGCTTTTTTGTGGAACACAAAGATTCCTTCTGGCGTAAGCGAGAATGTATATGCGGGCAAATCGCTTTATATTCCAAGGTTGCTCGCATACAAGGAACTGTTCCCGAAACTTTGGGAAGAGACACCTTTCTTGCTTGGCTCGCCTGAATATTTGATTTATTCGCTTACAGGGGTTCCCGTCACGATTCTGCCAGAAGAGCGTTTTGTTCCTGCTTATTGGACGGAGACAGAACTTCTTGGGGCTGGATTTTCAAAGACCGATGTACGTAAGCTGCCCGATTTTGTAGCTCCTGCGTCCCTTGCTGGAAAGGTCAGCCGAGAGGGTGCATTGAATACGGGGCTTTCTGAGGGAACCTGCGTTTTTTGCGGAGCACCAGACTTTGTTGTGGCTTTGCTCGGCACTGGTACCGTTGTTCCAGGAACCGTCTGTGACAGGGCAGGCTCCAGCGAGGGAATAAATTTTTGTACGTCGGTTCCTGTAAAAGGCGAGAATATCCGTACCCTGCCGAGCGTTGTTTCGGGGCTGTGGAATGCAAGTGTCCTGATTCCTGTGAGTGGCGCAAGAAAGGACTCGGCTCCAAAGGCTTTGCTGCAAGAATTTGCCGCCGCGATAGACTCGTTGAGAGCCGCCGCCGTAAATGCTGGCGAAACGTTCCCTGATTCTGTGTTTATGGCTGGCGGTCAATGCTTGGATGAGAATTGGGTTCAAGCAAAAGCCGATGCGGCTTCTGTTAATATAAAGCTTTCTAACTGCCCTGATGCGGAGCTTATTGGCGATGCGATTCTTGCTCTTTTCGGAATGAAAAAATTTTCAACCTTGCAGGAAGCTGCGTCAGCAATCGTAAAAACAGAAAAGATTTTTAAACCAAATGCAAGTAAGGCTTTCTAAGTTTCCTTGCTTGTGTCAATTAATGGGAGAAATATGAAAACTTTTAATATTCCTAAGAATCCCAAGGTTCTTATATTTGATATTGACGCTACTCTTTATACTTGTCCTGAGTATGCGCATGAGCAGATTGACGCTCAAATCCGTCATTACGCAAAGCTGAATAATCTTTCTGCGGATGGAGCGCGTAATATGATTGCTGATTTCCGTAGAAAATGGGCGGCAGAGCATGACGGAAAAAAAATAAGCCTTGGCAATCTTTTTACTTTTTTTGGTGTTTCTATTGAGACCAGCATAGAATGGCGCAAGAGTTTGTTTGACCCTGCACAATATTTGAAGCGGAATGAGCAGCTGATTTCTGTGCTTACGGAACTTAAGCGTGATTTTTACATGGTCTGCGTGACAAACAATCCTGTAGAGCCAGCTCGCAAAACCCTTGAGGTTATTGGCATTGACAAGCTTATTCCTGATATTATCGGGCTTGATACCTGCATGGCTTCAAAGCCATCAAAAAAAATACTGGATGCTGCCGTATCGCTTGCCTCTGAGAGACTTGGCGAGAAAATTGCATATAATGATTGTATTTCTGTTGGCGACCGCTTTGATATTGACTTGTCCCTTGCATTGGACCTTGGTATGGGCGGAATTCTTGTTGACGGAGTAGAGGATGTTTATCTGTTGAGTAATTTTTTGATTTCTGATACAATAAATAAAAATCAGTAAGATTTATCTGATCCCGTAGCTCAATTGGATAGAGCATTCGCCTCCTAAGCGAAAGGTTGTGCGTTCAATTCGCATCGGGGTCAAAAAAATACCGTCACAGGATTTTTCCTTTGACGGTATTTTTTTGTTTTTAGCGGCAAAGCAAGATTGCTGCAAGAACGATAAGGTGTGAAGCGAATGTGTACAACCATTTAAGGAAGTTTTGAGCACCGCCACGCAACAGACCGCTGTTTCCCATAAAGTCAGAGAGAACGATTGCTGCAAGCCATACGATTGCGATGATAATCATCAGTACAACTGTAAGTTTTCCCAGTCTGTCTCCAATGAAAAGACTCAGAATAAGGAAAATTCCTGCAAGAAGTTCAACTACACCGAATGCAATGAACAAGATTTTTCCAAGGTCTCCGTTAAAAACTTCTTTGATTGCCCTTGCACCAAAGTCTCCGTTACCCTGAAGTGCCCAAATACCACCAATTGCGAGCATTGCTCCAACTGCGAACTGCAAAATAATTCCGATAAATGAGCGTTCTGCGTTAGATTTGTTAGACATTAAAATATCTCCTTCTATTATATTTTCGGTTTTTGATTTTTATCCTTTAAGCCTATTGGTAAATAACATGAAACAGTTCGCATACTATTTTTGACGAATCTGTAAACGTAAAGCCGCATAATGCAGCCTCGTCTTCCATTATTTCCCTTTGCTTTTCTCTCCAGTCAGCGATATTTTCATCCTCGCCCTCTCGCTGTGCAAGCTCCCACGGAATGTCGCAGAAAGGAACGACGTTCACGTCCGTAAGCTCTATTATTGCCCTTGGCTGTCCTTCCGAATCTTTTACGATGTACAGCTCTCCTGAGACTGGAAGCGGCTCCCTGTTTATTCCGTATGCATCGAAAGAGCTGAAAGAAACTGTTTTTTTGCCTGAGAGCACGAGCGATAGCTGTGTACAGCCTTTTACGCCTCTGTCCTCAAATTCAAGCTCCCCTGAAAAACCTGCCTCATCAGCTGATTTTCCGCTGGCGTTCAGAAATTGTTCCCAATATTCTGAGATTGACATAAAAATGCCTCCTGTTTTGTCCGTTTATGCTGGCTTTAAGGATTTCTGCCTTTTTAGCCTGCACGAACCTTCATTTTGTTCTGAGCAACATTAGTATGAATGCTAGAATTACGAACAGGCTTGGAATTATTGCAAACATCAGCGATGAGAGCGGGATTCCAAGCACTTGCGTTTTTCCAGCAAGAATTATGCCAAGTTTTTGAAGAAGCTCGTAAACAATCCCTGCGTAGCCTGTTACAGCACCTGCAACAAGGCTCATCCATGCAGCGTCCCGAATTTTGCTCCAGAGCATTATTGCGAGAAATGCGGCAATTCCAGAAAATATGAGCTTTATGATGTAGAATTTAATTTCAGCGTCAATCATTGATTTTTTCGTTTAAGGGAACCTTAATAAGCAAATGGGTTTGCCTTTAATTTTGAGAAATTTCCAATATCGGCACCAAATGGTACGATACTCGGTGTTTTGTAAAAAGGACTTATTACGATTCCGCAATCAAGGCAGTGCAGCAAAAAGTCTTTGTATTTTTCTTTTGGCACTTTCGGATAAAGATACGGTCCTTTTCTTGTCCAGTATTTTGTGAGAACTGTATCATAAATGAACCAGTTTTTTTCTTCCCTCTCTTGGATTGCCTTTATAAGGTCATGGATTGAGCGGGTTGCTGCAGCGCAAAGTGGGGCTGGTATCCTGTCTGAATATAAGCTCTCTTTCGCCTCGACTTCTGGTTTTATTGCGACGATAGCGATTGAATCTGTCCACGGTAATGGCGGCACTATAATCAAGACATCTTCTTTTTTCCAGTCAACGTCAGGCTCTGCCCACGGATAATAGTCTGTATACTTGCCGAATGACGCCGTTGAGGATGAGACTGCCCTGAGATGAGATGAGAACAGGAGCACTCGCCGTTCCTCGCCTATAAGCTCTGATACGGCTTTAGAAATCTGGCTTTTGTTGTTTTTTTTGAGCGGTGTAAAATCCGTGTCAAAACTGCCGCAGATTCCTCTGCTGAGAATATTTTTCAATATAGTGTAATAATTTCCGCCTGCGCTTCCCCAGCCGAGAATTGCCCTGCCACCTTCTTGATACAGGTCTGTAAGTCTTGTGCGTTTTGCGGTATATAAAAAGCAGCCTCTTGCACGTTTTATCGTGCCGTAGCGTTCTGTTATGCTTGTTGCAAGAAAATCAATGTTTACCATACTAAGAACTATAGTTTATTTGCCTGCAATTGTATAGACTTTGCGGAATTTGCGGTCTTTGTAAAATTTGCAGAATAGGTTAAAAAATGAGCAGCCCAGAATACATTGGTTCAGGGCTGCTTACGTATTTTTTTTAGAGTGAGGCGAGTTTTTTAGAAACAAGCTCTGTTGCGACTTTTGGATTTACTTTGCCGCCGCTTGCTTTCATAACCTGTCCCATGAGCCATCCGACAACGTTTGTCTTGCCGCCCTTGTAGTCAGCGACAGCCTTTGGATTGTCAGCGATAACTTTGTCAACAATAGCTTCGATAGCACCTGCATCAGAAACGCTTTCCATTCCCTCTGCTTTGATGATTTCTGCTGGCATCTTGCCGTTTTCGAGCATTTTTGTGAATACGGTCTTACCCTGAGCATTTGAGATTTTCTTGTCTGCAATTGCGTTGACAAGCTCTGTGATATGCTTTGGAGTGATTGAAACCTCGCTGATTGATATGTTCTTTTCGTTTAGTACAGCAAGAAGCTCCGCAAGAATCCAGTTAGCGACTTTCTTGACGTCCTTTGCGTCTTGAGCAGCTTCCTCAAACCAGAGAGCAAGTTCCCTGCTTGATGTAAGAGTCTCAACGTCAAAGTCTGAAAGTCCGAACTCTTTCTTGAGGCGGATTCGTTTTGCTTCTGGAAGCTCGCCAACGCGGTTTCTTGCTCTTTCAATCAAATCATCGCCAACGCTGAATGGTTTGATGTCTGGCTCTGTTGTAAAGCGATAGTCAACAAAAGAGTTCTTTGTTCGCTGGATTACTGTTTTGCCGTTCGCATCGTCCCAGCCCATTGTTACTTTGAAGCCAGCGTTGAATTCCTGCCTGTCATTGATGAATTCTTCAAGCTGCCGTTTTGCTTCGTATGCACAGGCATCCTTGATTTTTTGGAAAGAGTTCAAGTTCTTGATTTCAGAGATTGGTGTGTGATAAAGCTTTCCGTCTTCCCAGACATTGAGGTTTATGTTCGCGTCGCAACGCATATTACCTTCTTCAAGGTTTCCGTTTGTGACTCGAACGTAGCGAAGAATTTCCTGTACTGTCTGCATGAAGAGAGCAGCTTCTTCAGGACTTGTCATGTCTGGCTTTGTGACAATCTCAACGAGCGGCGTTCCGCATCGGTTGTAATCGATGTATGAGTGTGAGCCTTGCAAGTGCAATGACTTACCAACGTCTTCCTCTAGGTGGATTCGCTCAATCCTTACTCTGCGGTACTTTTTGCCGTCAGATTCTATGATGCAGTCCTCGCCCTTGAAGTTTTTTGGACGGAATTTTTCTCCGCCTGGCTGATACTCGGCTGCGTAGTGGTCAAGGGGAAGGTCTACGTGTCCGTCCGTGCAGAGCGGAATATCATACTGCGTTATCTGGTAGCCCTTTGCAAGGTCAGGATAAAAATAGTGCTTGCGGTCAAATTTTGTAAATCGCGCTATATCGCAGTTCAATGCAAGACCTGCGACTGCTCCGAGTTCTACGTAGCCTTTGCTTATGCGTGGCATTGCACCTGGCAAGCCGAGACAGACTGGGCAAACGCGAGTGTCAGGCATTCCGCCGTAGCGGTTTTCGCAAGCACAGAATGCTTTTGTTTTTGTCAAAAGCTGTGTGTGGATTTCACAGCCAATTACGATTTCATATTTATCAATTGCCATAGTGTTATTCTCCGTTTCAGTTTTTTACAGGTACGCCACATCCTGGGTGGTCATTTTCCCAAGCCTGTGCAATTCTGAGAATCTTTGGTTCGCTGAACATTTTGCCTGCAAATTGTATTCCTACCGGCATTGAGTTTGCGGAAGCATTTGTTTGTGATGTAAATCCCGCAGGAACAGAAATTGACGGAATTCTTGAGAGGTTCACGAATGTCGTGAACAAATCGCTCAAATACATAGAGAGCGGGTCATCTACCTTTTCGCCTAGTCTGAATGCGGCTGTAGGGCAAGTAGGGCAGAGAACCAGGTCGTACTGCTCAAAAAGTTTTGCCATTTCTCTCTGGATTCTGGCTCTTACGCTCATTCCTTTTTTGTAAGTGTCCCCTGAGAACTGCTCTGAGAGAACATAGTTTCCGATGATGATTCGGCGTTTTACTTCTGGACCGAAGCCTGCGCTGCGTGTGTCAACATAAAGCTGGTCATAGCCTTTGCCTTCGTCAACGCGGTGTCCGTAACGGATACCGTCAAAGCGGCTCAAATTGCTTGCTGCTTCTGACAATGCGATTACATAGTAAGATGCGATTGAGGCGTCAAGAATTGGCAAGTCGACAGTCTCAATTTTTGCGCCCTTGCTTGTGAACCAGTTTTTTACATCTGCAAAAACTTTTGCAACGTCTGGATCAAGACCCTTTGATTCCTCAAATTGTTTTGGAACCGCAATTTTAAGGGATGCAAAGTCTGTGTATGCGTCAAGATTCTTTAATGAATCTGATTCTGGCAAGTCTGCCGAAGTGTCGTCGTAAAAATCGACTCCTGACATTACAGAAAGCGGGAGTGCGATGTCTTTTGGAGAGTGTCCGATAATACCAACTTGGTCAAGTGATGAGCCGTAAGCGACTACGCCCCATCTTGAGAGTACGCCGTAAGTTGGCTTTAAGCCGTAAACGCCGCAGTAACTTGCAGGAAGACGAACAGAACCTCCAGTCTCGGTTCCAAGAGCAAAGAGTGCCTGATTTGCCGCTACAGCTGCGGTTGAACCACCAGACGAGCCTCCTGAGACATAATCCCTGTTGATTGGGTTTCTTGTAGGACCATATATTGAATACTCTGTAGAGCTTCCCATTGCAAATTCGTCCTGATTACAGCGACCAAGTGGGATTGCCCCTGCTTCTGCAAGACGGGTTATGACAGTTGCATTGTAAGGAGCACGGTAGCCTTCAAGAATCTTTGAAGAGCAAGTAAGCTTTTTACCGCGTACTGAAATATTGTCTTTGTTTGCGAACGGTACGCCCAAGAGAGGCTGTTTTGCAAAGAGTTCGTCTAATGTTCCGTTTGCGCGGGCTGCGTTTATTTTTTCATCAGCAGCTTTTGCAAGCTCAACAGCATCTTCATAAATTTCAAGGAATGCATTAAGCGGTTTCTCGCTGGTCTTATCCTTTTCAAATGTGTTTATTGATTCCTGTACAAGCTCAACGGATGTTGTTTTCCCAGCTTTGAGGGCTGCGACAGTTTCTTCTATTGTATAAAACATATTCCTGTTTTCCTTATCGGTTTTGAGTTCTTTTTAGGCTGTCTTTAGATTCTTTGATTTTATCTCTAAGAACAGACGTTTGACGGTGTTTTTATGCACCTTCCCCAAGGACTTTTGGTACTTGGAAATATCCATCCATGAATTCTGCTTCGTTGATTTTTTTTACATCGCGCATTTCAAGTCCACCAACTATTTCATCTTCGCGAAGCTTTTCTGCATCTGTAGAAGGATATGCATCATAAGGATTTTCACTGTCATCATATTTTGAGAGAATATCGAAATATCCTACGATTTCGTCAACCTGTTTTTTCAATGTCGCCATGTCTGTGCTTTCTGGAGACAATCGAGATAGATAAAGAAGATTTTCAAGCGTTGTCTCGTCAACGGTTCTTTTAGTATTGCTCATAATATTACTATTTTAGTGTAATTTAAGTGTGAATTCAATGTGATATGGCTGGCAGAAGCAAAAAATCTGTATTTTTATAAAAAAAAATAATTGCAAAATTTTATTTTCTTTTGTATACTATATGTGTTCTGTTGTGTGTTTTAATTGTCATTTCTCAACACACCTCCTTGCATAGCTTTCCGTAGTCTTGTCCGCTGCGGAAAGCTTTTTTATTCGTCCGTCACAAGCAAGGAGCTGCTCTGGTATTTTGGCAAAAATGATTTGCTCCCAGAATTTTCAAATGTCACCGTTATTGAGTATTCTCCGTCATCAGTTTCTGCTGTTCTTGTAATAATGCCGTAGCCGTAATCGTCATGGTAGACACGCTTTCCCTTCTTGTATTTTGCTTTTATAGGGTCAGTTTCTACGTCTGGGTGAGAGAGTCCGTTCTTGCCGTAGTCGCCGCCTTTGAACGAGGCTCTTCTGAAAGATGACGGCGCATGTCCAAGAACCTTCATGTTCTCGGCTCCTGCCTCCAGTAAGAAAGGACTTGCGTCCATATACTCTGTTCGTCCGTACATACGCCTCATTGAGCAGCTTGTCAGGTAAAGCTCGTTTCGTGCTCGCGTCATACCGACATAGCAAAGCCTTCGCTCTTCTTCCAGTTCTTCTGCGTCTTTGTCTGCTCTTGGGAAAATTCCTCTCTCCATGCCTGTCATAATAACGCGGTTGAATTCCAATCCTTTTGTGTTGTGGATTGTGATGAGGGTCACTCTGTTTTTGTCTTCTTGATTTTCTTTGCCGGCTATTGTTCTGTCAAGCTCTATTGTGTCCAAAAACTCAAGAAGTCCTTTCATCGTACAGTTAAAAGGAACTGCGCTGTTTGCAAGCTCCTGTATGTTCAGTGTTCTTTGAGTTCCTGTAACTTCGTCCTGTGCCGCGTGATATTCCTTTAATCCAGAATTTTCTGCTAGAAGCTCTATTAAAGCGGAGAGATTCTTTTTGTCATTTTCAGGAATTACCGTGCTTTCTTGCTCTTTCTCGGTCGAGCTAAGCAAGTCCAAAGCTTCGTCGATTATTGCGACGAATGCTGTCGCACCTTCTCGTGCTTTTTTTGACATGGTCTGGGCTTCAGCTCTGGTTGCTTTTACAAGGCTTCCCTTTACATCTTCTTGCTTTGAGCCTTTTTGCTCTGGCTCTAGACCTAAAAGTGCGGTCTGCGCAAGATTCTCTATTTTGACGGATACGGCGGGATTATTTTCTGCAAGCTCTGTTTCACTTGTCTGCAACAGCTCTGAGCGAGCGGTCTCTACTATCTTGTCCTGTGTTTTTGCACCGATTCCCCTTGTAGGCTTATTGATGATTCTTCTAAATGAAATCTCATCTCGCGGGTTTGCTACAAGCTTTAAAAAAGCTATGAGGTCTTTTATTTCTTCTCGTTCGTAGAATTTAAGTGCGCCAACTACTTGGTATGGAATTTTTTTGTGCAGAAAGTTTGTCTCAAAAGTAAGTGACTGTGCGTTTGTCCTGTAAAGAATCGCCCAGTCGCTGTAATTGGCACCGTTTTTAACGCTGAGTGCTATCAAGTTTGCACAGAAATCAGCCTCTTCGTCTTGGTTTGGCAAAAATGCAAGAACTGGCTTTTTGCCGCTTCCTCGCTCTGCCCTGAGAGTCTTGCCTAGTCTTCCCTCGTTGTGATTTACGACGTTTCCGGCAATTTGGAGAATTTCTGCCGTCGAGCGATAATTACGCTCCAAACGAATGAGCTTTGTTCCAGGAAATTTGTCTTTGAATGTAAGGATGTTTTGTATCTCGGCTCCGCGGAATTTGTAGATTGATTGGTCATCATCGCCGACGACACAGACGTAAGTTCCTGAATTTTCGTTGACCCCGCTAAGAGCCTGTAAGAGCAAAAACTGTGCGACGTTTGAGTCTTGGTATTCATCTACCATTATGACTTTGAACCTGTTCTGCATATAATGACGGATGTGTTCGTTATCCCTCAGAACAAGGTAGGGGAGCATGATAAGGTCTCCAAAGTCTACGTTTCCTGTATCTTTGAGCCTTGCTTGATATGTCGAGTATATGTGCCTGAACTCTGGCTCGCTCTCGATTTGGACAAGCCGAGGGTCATCTG
>CADCRJ010000213.1 GCA_902803735.1 uncultured Spirochaetaceae bacterium | reverse complement strand
CAAATTCTTCTGGAGCAGAGCATTTAAGCTCCTTTGAGCCGTCAAGTTCCGCATAGCTCAGGGGCGATGTGTTTGCCTGAATGCCCTTGAAGCGGTTTTGCACAGCGTCCGTCTTGTTGAATGGCTGGCTCAATGCCTTAAAGAGTATTTGCGGATGAACGCAGTTAGCCATGTAGCATTCAGGCTTGCTTTTTGTTGAATTATCAATGTAGGTTATTGCATCTGAGATAGATGTTCCATCGATAAGTCTCCCGTCTGCCTGCACAGTAAAGCTTATAATGTACGGAAGATTTGTATCTTCGGCAGCTCTTGCAAATCCCGCTGCTTCTGGCAAAGTCGGCATTATTCCAGCGTACAGGAACTCTGCCCCTGCTTCAAGAAAACGCATTGCAGTCCAGCTGTGGAACTCGTAGGCTTCTTGCTCTGTCAAAGCTTCCTCGCCTGTGTATGCGTCTCCTTTACAGCCCATAAGTCCGCCGACATACATCTCAATATCAGATGATTCTTTAAGGCTTTTTAGAAAGCTCACATTAGCTTTGATTATATTTTCTGAATAGTCCGATTTGAGGATTCTTTCCTTGTTTGCCCGCCTTGTAGGTGTTGTCGCAATGAACGGAAAACCGTACCGTCTGGCAATATCTATGTAACCTTTCCATATTTCTGCAAGAGCTTTTTTACCTTTGTCGGTTAAGGCTAAGGATGCCATTGCTACGCTTTCATCAAAGGTGATGTTATATTCGCGTTTTAATCTCTCGCCTAAAGCACCTTCCATTAAAATTGTTGAATTTTTTGCCAAACATTCCCGAAAATCCATTTTTTTCCTCATAACGCAGCGGATAGGATAAAATTCCCCTTACTGATTTTTGTTTAAGTTCGTATTTTTTTCTAACATAAAGCAAATACTCAATATATGTAATATATTTTAGATGAGATACAACTTTTTGTGGATGAAATGCAGACGAAAGAATGTGAAAGACTTGCAGTTGCTCATCCAAGCGTTAAATCTCTGCGAAGAATTTCTCCAGAATCTGTTCGGGATAATATGAGAGTTTTGCTTTTTTTAAGCCCTCAATTCCTAAATCTTCTTCTCGGTTTATGTAGCAAGTTTTTACTGTTTTTGCAAATTCTTGGTTTATAACGGCATAACCGCCATCATGTGCAAAGGGGGCTATACATTTTTCAAAATGGATGTCGGTTATTTCGTCGCTTAAAACGCTTGCCAAGCAGAAGGCGATACCTTCTCTTTCTGTCCTGTCAGCAGAAAAAACATAAAGGATTCCTCCTGTTAGTCCGCATATTTTAGAGAAATCCGCAAAATTTTGTATTGCGGTATGAATTATTTCTTTTTCTGCGAGCAAGTCTTGCATTGTACCAGTTTCTAAGGCAAACTCAGAATTTTCCGTAAGCCATTTTTCTTCGATTTTTAGGACTTCTGCATAATTCTTGTCCGATAACGGCTCAAACTCAAAGGCGGGATATTTATTTTCAAACTGGTGAATGTGGTTCCGCTTTTTGCTGAATTTTTTTCCTGCGAGCTTTGCGAGATTTTCTGTCAAGTAAATATAGTCGCTGTATTCTGGAGTTGGTGTGATTTTTGCTTCTGGAAAATGCTTTTCGAGGATTACTTTTTCTGTAATCGTTATGTTGTGAAAAAGCAATGAAGAGCCTGCTGCCTTTGATTCTTCAAAAAGAAGTTTTAATGCCGTGTCAATTTTTTCGGTGTGTCCTTCGATATTGTGAGGAAAACTGAAGCAGAATTTGCCGTCATGTTCATAACGCTCAAAAATCCAGCCATCTTGAAGTGCTATTTTGGAATTGAATTTTTTCTGATATAGAATGGAATTTACCGCACTATAATTGTTTGCAAAAAATTTGTTGTTAAAAGCACTTTTTTGGAGAATTTCAAGTTGTGAAAAATTTGGAATTTGCCAGTTCATTTTTATTTTCCTTATTTTAGAAAGCTTCTATGGCTGTAAAAAAGCCCCTCTAATCAATATCCGAGCTTTCTATCAACAAGATAGCGAAGCGGTTTGCCGTCTGCAAAATTTTTCAAATCTTCCAGAAACATCTCGACATTTTTGTCTTTTGTATAATCAAGGGTCATATTTCCTGCGACATGAGGAGTAATCAGTAGATTTTTTGTTTTCCACAATTTGCTGTCTTTTGGAAGAGGCTCCTTCTGAAAGACATCAAGGGCTGCTCCAGCCAGATGACCATTTTCTAGGTTTTCAGCAAGGGCTTCCTCGTCTATTGCGGAACCACGCCCTACATTTATGATATACGCTCCTTCTGGGAGCATTTCGATTCTCTTTCTTGAAAGGATTCCTTGTGTTTCTGGCGTGCTCGGAAGGCTCATTGCAAGAACATCTGTCTCAGGAAGAATCTTGTCAAGCTCGCTTACGCAAAGAACCTTGTCGTAAACAGACTCGCTGCTTTTCCCGCTGCGGCATACACCTATAATTGATGCTGGCTCAAAAGCCTTTGCTCGTTTTGCGAAAGTCGTTCCGATATCACCTGTTCCAAGAACGGTAACTCGGCTGTTTTTGAGCGATTTTTGAGAGCGCGGGTAAAGCCACTTTCCGCTCCAAGTCTCTGCAAAAAATTCATTAAGACGGCGCATCATTACAAGAGTCACGGCAATCATGTGCTCTGCGATTGAGACTCCGTAAGAACCCGCAGAATTTGTGAGAAGACAGTTTTCGTTAGCAAAATATCCCGGTTCCATGAGCGAATCAACTCCTGCCCATGGAACACAAAGCCATTTCAAGGTCTTACTCGTACCTACAATGGCGGGAGCAAATCCGTATATAATGTCCGCATCATAATCGCTTTGCGGAACATCTGATGGCGAATTGTAAAATGAAACCTCGCCGCCAAGTTCCTTTGCGGAAGATTTGATGCGGTCTATATGTTTTTTTTCAAGAAGATTATTAATGACTAAAATTTTCATAATCACAGTATAAAATATATTGTAAAAGTTTGAAGTATTTTTTTACTGTTTTGGCAATTTTTTAATCTTGGTTTTAACTAAAGCTTGCATGATAGTTTTAGGAACTGACTCTATAAATCAAAAATAGTTCCTGTCTTAATGTATTCCAGCTGATTTTTCATTATGCTTCTCATTTCATCAAACGGCTCAATGCCTGTACAGTGGCAGGTAAAGAACTTTGTAGGATAGCTGGTCAGTTTTCTTGCAATCTCTCTTTCTTCTTCTCGGTCAGCTTCTTGGTAGCCAGATTTTTTCATCAAGTGAAAGCCACTTACCGCCGCACTTGGAAAAAAATTGTATTTTCTATGGAATTCGTCCATTATGTTTAAAATCCCGTTATGGGCGCAACCAGAGAAAAGTACGCTTTGATTGTCGCAGGAGATTACAAGACATTGCTCGTGCTCAAAGTTGTCCTGAACATAGGAGTCGCCTTTTTTTATCAGTATCCTCTTGTTTGTGCTAGAAAGCTCATAGTTCCGTTTTTGGACTGTAAAAAGCAAAAGCTCGCTGTCTATTTTTAAATCTCCATCCAAAAAAACAATCTGGGGCAAAGAAGATATTTGCTTGTCAATCCCGATGTAGCGGTAAAGTGATATATTCTTTTTTAAATCCTCAGTTATATTGTCAAAGGCATAGTGCTCTCCTGTGGCTTCCCGTTGCATATAAATCTTTGCTTTTGGATTAAGCTGGGCAAATGCAAGAAGACCGCCAGAGTGGTCGTAGTGACCGTGACTTAGAATCATGGTGTCAACTGCTGTCAAATCGACTTCAAGAACTTTTGCGTTTCTTAAAATAACATCGCTAGGTCCTGCGTCAATCAAAATCTTGTGGTTCGGGGTTTCTACGTAAAAACTGAGCCCGTGGGCTGCCTCGCAACCTGCCGCGCCATTTTCGTTCTCTACAAGATTTATGATTCTCATGCTGTACTCCTCTGCATTTTGATTTATCAAACTCTATATCCGCCTTTTAGTTATTTTCGGCTTTTTGCACAAAATCCCCAGCTTATGTCAGGCGTTCAATAATCTGCATTAAGTCCAGTCTGATTCACCTACAAGGGGCGAGCAGAATACCCTCCATTTTTTATTGTTGCTCCATATTTTATAAAGTTCGTCAAAGTTTTTGTCAGGGGCCGTCATAAGTTCAGCGACGCTGTCGATTTTAGAAAAATCTTCTTCTGTCATTTTATCAAAATGGTTCCACCAGAGAGGCACGAATGAAAATGTCAGCTCCTGATTCATGAGCGCGTTCAAATCATAAAAGACATAAAGCGCAAGAGCTTTGAGTGAATTTGTACCCAGTCCGTCCGCGTAGATAAATTTGCTTCCGTTCTTTTTGCCTTGCCGAATGTCAAGCCAGGTCTGGGCGGCGAAATCAAAGTGCTCTTCTGGGATATTGTATTGGCTGTCAAAAGGAAGCTCTCCCTTTTTGAAAAATCCGTCAGCGTCAATCGTAATCCATTTGTTTTGAGACTCGACATAATACTGCGTAATCCAGTGGTCCATGCTGATTCCGCTCACGATGTATGGAGCGTACCCTGCCCTGCTTCGAGCCGCATATCCTTTTGCCTTTAGGATTGCCGTCATAAGGACTGAGACATAACGGCAGCATAAAACTAATTTGTTCTCAACGGCACGGTCTAAAACAAATCCGCGCCCATCCAGCCTGAATAGCTCCGCTGTCATTGCCGCTGCGGTAAGGAAAACATCGTCCTCGCATCTCATCCTGTGCCATGGATAGCGGGTCATGTCACCGTAT
>CADCRJ010000212.1 GCA_902803735.1 uncultured Spirochaetaceae bacterium | reverse complement strand
GAAAAAAATTGCTCCTGCGCTTGGGCTTATGCTTTTGCTTGGCGTGGCAACGATGGTTTGGGGTGCAGTAACTTGCACTTGGTTCGGGCTTAAACCTGAACAGCTGCCTGTTTGGCTCAAACAGCTCTCTGTTCCGCCACTTTCCAATGCGTATGCGGATGTTGAGTGGCTTCCGTTCTGGTCTGATGACTACTCGAAGGGAACTCTCACGACTGCAAACAACCTTCAGATTTTCTGCTTTACGCTGGCTCTTATTCAGCTCTGCGTTGCACATGTGAAGGGAATGTTCCGTTACAGAAAGTCTCTTAAGTGCATTGGAGAATTCGGTGCATTCATAGAGCTTATCGGTATGTACTATGTCGTTCTTTCGATGGTAGTAAACGCAAACATCTTCTCTTTTGACGAGATTGTTTACGGTGTGCCAGTTGGAACTGTTGCGATAGGTCTTGTTGCCGGGGGCTTTGCCCTTAACTTCATTTTTGCAAATTATGAAGGAAGCGTATTGAAGTCGGTTTTGGAAAGTGTCAAGAATATTATTTCTGTGCTCTTGGGCGTAGTAAATGTGTTCTCGGACATTGTTTCATATATTCGTCTGTGGGCTGTAGGTTTGGCAGGAGCCGCAATATCAAATACTGTGAACGAAATGGCGGGACCAATGGTAGGTCATGCCGTGATGTTCCTTGCTTTGATTGTTCTGCTGGTTTTCGGTCATGGCTTGAACATGATTCTTAACTTACTGTCTGTTATTGTTCATGGCGTGCGTTTGAATACGCTTGAATTCTCAAATCACTTGGGAATGTCATGGTCTGGCTTTAAATACGAACCGTTCAGCGAAAAATAATCGCTGTTGGATTTTGTAATTTGAATTTTATCTAAAATTTTATCTAATGAGGAGATAAAACTATGAATTTTGGAATGCTTGGTGCTGCTGTTGTAATGGGTATTGCTGCTATTGGTTCAGCAATCGGTATCGGAACTGCTGGACAGGGAGCTATTGGCGCATGGAAACGTTGCTACATGGCAAACAAACCAGCTCCTTTCATTTTGACTGTATTTGCTGGTGCTCCACTTACACAGACAATCTACGGTTTCTTGACAATGCAGTCTATGGTTAATTCTACAAAAGACGCAGGATTCTTGCTTGGTCTTGGTATTGCTTCTGGTCTTGCAATGTGCTTCTCTGCTATTGCTCAGGGTAAAGCTGGTGCTGCTGGTTCAGATGCTCTTGGTGAGACAGGAAAAGGTTTTGCTCAGTACATCATGGTAGTAGGTCTTTGTGAAACTGTTGCTTTGTTCGCAATGGTATTCTCAATGATTCAGTGCTAGGAATAAAAATTACATCATTGTAATTTAGACTTTTAAAAAGGAACTTCTGTTCTCTGAAGGACGGAAGTTCCTTTTTTATTTGTCCTGCATCTAGATAATCACGATAGCGACAGTTCTTGATACTAGGGGTCTTTTTACTATTATGCGTTACTTTGCATGCTATGATATGGCTTTTTTTTATGCTATAATGGAGGTGTTCGGAAACTGCGGTTATTATGACCTGCGTTTTCCGAACAGGTCTAATAGATAGCATATAGGGGAAAATAAAAAATGATTACTGGCGAAATTAAAAATAAAATTGATAACATCTGGCAGAAGCTTTGGGCTGCTGGTATGGCAAATCCACTTACCTGTATTGAGCAGCTTTCTTATTTGATGTTTATCCGCTCGCTTGATGATATTGAGATTGAGATTGAACAGAAAGAAAATATGATGGGCATTAAAGGAAATCATATTTTTGACGAAAGCCAGCAGAAGCTTCGTTGGAGTAAATTCAAGAATCTTAGTCCTGATGAAATCTTTTCTTTGATGAAAGATGACGAAAAGGGAATCTTTGCATTCATCAAGAATATGCACGGAGACAACGAAAGTGCATTTGCAAAGTTCATGAAGGATGCAACTTTCCAGATTCCTGCTCCACAGGTTCTTGTAAATGTTATTGCAGGTCTTGATGAACTCTATGAAAATGATGTACAGGACCAGGATATGCTCGGAGATATTTACGAGTATATGCTTGATAAACTCAGTGCATCTGGTCAGAACGGACAGTTTAGAACTCCGGCGCAAATCAGAAACTTGATGGTAAATCTTATACAGCCGTCACCTGATGATTGTATTTGTGACCCGGCCTGTGGTACTGCCGGATTCCTTATTAGTGCCGCAAATTATATCCGCGAACATCATGCCAACAAGATGAGTGATAAGCAGTGGGATCATTACGTCAAAGGTCTTGTTTCTGGTTATGACACTGACATGACAATGCTTAGAATCAGTACTATGAACCTGATGCTTCATTCTATTACAAATCCTACAGTTGAATACCAGGACGGTGTAAGTAAGGCAAAT
>CADCRJ010000211.1 GCA_902803735.1 uncultured Spirochaetaceae bacterium | reverse complement strand
TGTGGTTTGACAAAGGATACAGAATGAAATTCATCGCAGACTAGGATTTTAGTAAAAAAGTCAGCGGAAAAAAGTCTCTTTGCCTTGCTGTTGCCCTTGTGCTGGCTGCCAAGCGGTGACTTTGTCTGTTTTTTGCGCTGTTCCGCCGGATTTTCTGCGGGAATCGTTTGGGTAAGCCCTGTTCCCGCTGGATTTTGCTTCAAATGAGCAAAAGTGAGCATCGGCAAATGGAATAACGATGAAATTAGCCAAAAGTGAGCGTCGGCAGAGGGAACAAGCCATAAAATGCTCAAAAGTGAGCATCGGCGAATGGAAGAAGGGAGGGCTTTGCAAAAGCAGGGGTTTTGCACGGCGTATTAGGCCGGCTTTGCCCCCTGCTTGCGTTAATTCAGAGTGAACCTTGCTCCCACATCGAATTCTGGGTAAATGTTGCAGCGGTGGCTCTTTATCTTAAGGTTTTTCTTTAAGTGTTCAAAGGGTTCCTCGTTGCCTTTGAACTCGAACGAGAGCATTGCGCCCGCAAAAAGACGCAGGTGCTTTATCGGCGTGTAGCCCACGGATGCCCTTACCGAAGGAAAGAAGGATGCGTCAACGTTCTTGTCGGACTCAATCTCGATATGATTGCCTTTCTTTTTCTCCGTCTCGGTTTTCTCTTCCTTGTCGGTAACCCATAATACTTCGTTTGCTATCGCTTCTAAGTCAAAATTGAACTTGCCTGCTTCAAGGCGGGTTCCTAGCCCGAATACCATGGAGGAGAGTTCTCCGTCGTCCTTGTCTTTCTGCTTTACAGGCCTTATGCATCCGAATACGATGTAAATCGGTTTGCAGCCTGAGTTTACGATTATCCTTATGTTGTTGTTGCTGGTGTAAGATACTCCAACCTCAAAAAGGCTTTTCTTTGAGATATTTATGAGTCCGAGCTGGAAACCTGACGATTCTTTAGCTATGTTTATAAAGCCGATTTGAACCGCGTTGTCAGAAAGCTCCTCCGCGAAGTTGCAGATAAACGAAATCTGCGCGTTGTCCACTTTTTTGGCTGTATTCACTATTCCTGCTGCTTGAAGGCCCTGTGTCTCGCCAGCCTTGTTGATAATACCGGCAACCTGCACGCCTTTTGTAAGTCCTGTCGACTTGTTGTATATTCCTGCCGCTTGCAAGCCTGTAATGTTCTCGGTCCTGTTGTAAATGCCTGCCGCCTGTATGCCTTGTATCTGAGCCGAGCTGTTGAAGATGCCTGCTCCCTGCACTCCTTTTAAGAGACCCTCTGTCTTGTTGAAAATTCCTGCGCCCTGTATGCCCTGTACGTTTTGAGCCTTGTTGAAGATATAAGCTCCTTGAACGCCGTGCAATGTCTGGGCTTCGTTAAAAATCAGTGATCCCTGAACGCCGTACATGTTTGTCGCATGGTTGTTGCAAAATGAGGCCATCACGCCGTTTGTCTGAAAAACCGTTGAGCTTAGGACGGCAAGCGAGATATTTGTGTAAAGCTGCTCGTTTTTTGGAAAAGAAAGCTCGTTTGAGATGAATGATAGCTCGACTGGCTTGTAGAATATTTCTTCTTTGTCAGAGTCAGCTTCAAACGGCTGTGTTATGCTTGTATCTTGTTCTTCCGTTCCGTCCGTGCCTTCGCTCTCAATTGATTCTTCTGCTGCCTGTTCCTCGCCGTTCTCGCCGCGCACGCGGTTCATTGCCAGAATGACTGGCTTTAGCGAGGAAGGCGAGAGTTCGTAGGTCCTGCCCGAACTAAGGCGGAATGAGCCTTGCAGCGTGGACTTCTTGCCGATGAGGGTCGCCTCGTACTCGCCTTTTTCAAGGGCGAGGAATAGCGGCTTGTCCGTGACCTTGTTTATCTCCGAGATGAGCTTTCCGTTCTTGTCGCGCAGGATAACTCGCCCGCGCAAGTCAGGCGAGAGCATCACCACGCTGTCGGAGCTTGAGATGTCAGAGAGCACCAGGTCTCCAGAGCCTACGAGCGTGATGTTGTAGTTCGGGTGCTGCGGGCCTGCGGATGAGTTCTCGGTTTTGGAGAGGGTCTCGCTGAACGCGTAGGAATAAAGCTCGTTGAGCGTGACTTTCTTGTCCCCTGAGCTGTCCGCCGCTCCCCGGAGTCCTGTGAGCATTGCGTTGGTGAAAAATGATGAGCCTATCTCGTCGGATTCCTGTGAGAATTCCTTTGACGAGCTGGAAGAAAGGTATGCGTGCCCTTTTACTACGGATGAGTCGTCTACAAGGAACGGCTTTTTCTTCTTGCCGCCTTTTGTGCGGATAAAATTCCCTGAGTAGCAAGAGTCCAGTATTACTACGTGAACGTCGCTTGGGACGCTTGATATTGCCGCTTTCAGGCTTGAGTAGTTGTAGCTTGCCTTGCCTAAAAGCAGCGCGTTCTCGTCCGAATGTCCTGAATAATAGAAGAGAAACTCCGAGCGTTTTGTGTTCGCCTTGTTCTGGCGGATTTTTTCTGAAATCTGCTCCATTGCGTTGTCAACGTCCTGCTTTGCGGGGTCCAGCAAAAGGATTGCGTTAGATTTTGGGATTCCGCCAATCTCGGACATTGTTTTTTGGAAAGCCATTGCGTCCGTTCCCGCGTACATGAGCTTCTGGTTATGCTCGCCGCCCTCGTTTGAGCCGACGAAGATTGCGTACCGCTCAACCCCGCCCGAATCCTGCGCGAACAAGGCGCACGGCGGGAGAAGCAGGGCTTGTGCCAGTACAAGACATTTTAGAATGAACCTTTTTTCCATAATTCTTAACCTTATCTTTTGTTCAGTACAAAGACTGAGGCGTTGCAATTTTGTGGCAGGTACGAGCCGCTCTTGATGAAGTCTATGCTGTAGGAATCCTTGCTGATTCTGTCAAGGGCGGACATGTCGAACGCTTTTTTTGACGCTACGAACACAAAGCACTCGTAGCGCGGCGCGTCGTCAAGCGAGTAGGAGAAGGATAGTGGAACTTCCTCCCCCGTGTGCTCCAGCTTTGCCGAGGTCCACGAATCCTCCGGGAAATGCCGCGTAACGTTGCCGTTGCCGTCCACGCTGAAAATCAGTCCGAATTTGTATGAGCCTGGGGTGTACGTGATCTGGATTAAATCGTTCTCGCAAGCTTCGTCCCCGTCTTTGAGAAGCAGCGCGTCGTTCCCCGACTGCTTGTAGAGCCTTATTTTGTTGTTGTCAGTGCCAATTCCCTTTATGCGTACAGATGCAGGGGTAGCCGTCGTGCTCATGTTCTTTATGGCGAGCGGGGTTACGAGGGCAAAGACTACGGCAGCCGCAGCCGAGTACTTTATAATCTGGAACTGGTTTATTTTGTCGTAGAAATTGCTTGCGAATTTTAGAATCCGTGGCTTTTTCTTGCCGTCTGCTCCGTGCTCGGCATTTGTGCCCGCATTCTTTGAGAATCCAGCGTTCTTTACCTCGAAAGACTTTTTTATAAAGTCTTCGTAAGCTTTGTCTGCCGGATAGCTTTTAAGAATCTCCTCGTTTGACTCTCTGAGCTTTGAGAGTGCTGCCTGAAGCTCTTCTTTTCCATATTTCTCGTAATAATCTTTCTCATCTTTCTCTCCCAGAAGGATTTCTTCCAAAAGCAATTCGGGAATCATACGCGCTCCTTATGTTATGCTCAGGCTTTTGCCTGCATCAGTTTTCTTGAATAGTTTTTTAGCTCGGAAATCCTTTTACGGACTCCTGAGACAGACATTCCGACTTGTTCCGCGGTCTCTTCCAGCGTAAGGCCGTCAACAAAATGAAGGACAGCTATCAGCGAGTCTTTTTTGTCACGTCCCGCAAAGATATTCTCCAGAATCATTCCCGCCTCGATTTTTTCCCTCTCGGTTTCGGAAAAGTCGTCCGCAATGGTCTCTGAGATAAGGTCGAAATCGGGACCGGAACGGAGTTTGTCAGACCTTATCTTGTTAAGGCAGATTCTTGTTGCCGTAACATAGAAAAGGCTTGAGCAAACTTCCTTTATCTTGCACTCGCTCTCGATGATGCGCACGAAAACATCCTGCATTGCGTCGAGGGCTTTTTCCTCATCCTTGAGCAAAGCCCTGCAGCGTCGTAAGACCATTGGTCCGTATTTGCGATAAAGCTCCGAAAAATCAGCGTTCGATATGTTTTTCATTTATGGGTACTCCTAATGCCCATGTCGTGGCAAATTGCCCTGTCTATTTATTAGACACACAACGATAGCATTTCTGTCACTTTTTTTAAATAAAAAATCCGGTTCCCTAAGCATGTTTGTCTGTGCTGTGGAGCCGGATTTTGCCTGTCTGTCTTCTATTCTAGTGTGAATGCCGGTCAGAGCGCGAACCTGAGGCTTACGGCAGCCCCCGCAATCTCGGACATAAAATCGTAGCTTGCGCTCATTGTCAAATCAAAGAACGGAATGTCAAGCCCGATTCCTCCGAAGAGTATCGGCCGCACGTTGTCCGAGTAGTCGGTCTTGCTTCCGCCTGAGAACTTGCTTGGAAGCAGCCCCCATGCAACCGCCTGGTTTATGTACTCTGAGTTGGCGGAGCCAAGGATGTTCGCCCATTGTATCTTTGAGACTGACCAGTCTACGTTTGATTTGCTCACCATTAACTTTCCGCCGACGAACGGCACGAAGACAAGGAATTTTGCCGAGGCCTGAGTGCTTGCCATGAGCGTCGTCGTGTTGAAGTCGAGCTTTGCGTCTGCGTATTTGCTGTCGTTCGCTTCTACGGAGCCTTTCGTGTAATATGCGCCGGCTCCTACGGAAATGCGAGTCTGGAACAGAGGAAGCTTTAGAATCGCATACCTGATGTCGCCCCCGATTGTGAAGTAGTTGAACGACATTGGGTCAAGCTTGCTGTCCAGTCCCATTTTTGATGTGTCTATTGTGCTTACGACTACGCCGACGTCAAAAGGAAGCAGGATTCCGCCGACTCTTGCGTCCGCCGTGAGCGTGGGGAAGGCGAGCGTGTCAGGAACGCCGCCGGTATCCATTCCAAGCGATTTTGCGGTGCGTGTAAGCGGCGATACGTCCATAGAGGCAACACCTGCATTTATTCCGAGTCCGAAGTTCGGCTTTGGGAGCAGGTTCCCGATCCAAGCTTTTGCCCAGACGTGCTGCTGGGCCTGTGTGTTCGGGATTGTGTCACAGAGTATGTCCGTGAACTCGTTCAGCCCGTTAACGGACGTAGTGTATGGCATAAGGGTGCCGAGCTTTGGTGCGGCTATGGCATATCCGCTGTTTATTGCGTTTATTACGTTCGCTATGTCAGCAGCCGAGACGTTTTGTATGGCCGAATCAATTGCGATTTTGTTTGCGTTGTAGATGTTTGCGACTTCGTCAGGAACGGTATAGTTTGCTCCGTTCAGGGTTATTGCGGTGTCCGCAAGCACAGGGCTTAAGGCGAGCAATGCCGTGGATGCTACTAGCAGAATCTTCTTCATAAGCAAATCCTCCTTATCGATGCTATTCATTTTAACGTTAAATAACAGGATTTTCAAGGAATTGTCAGCATTTTGAATTGCTTCACAAAGTCTTCTTTTATGTTATACTTACGGAATG
Organism: uncultured Spirochaetaceae bacterium; assembly: GCA_902803735.1. Lineage (GTDB taxonomy): Bacteria > Spirochaetota > Spirochaetia > Treponematales > Treponemataceae > Treponema_D. The sequence goes on along the minus strand of CADCRJ010000211.1, from coordinate 4,800 downwards.
ATTAATAAAATTCTGAGTGCCGAATCTAAGGCATTCTATCGTTCTCTTTTTATTATTGTGGCTCCGATTGCCCTGCAGAACCTTATAACCGCAGCTGTAGGCTCTGCGGATGTTATCATGCTTAGCTACGTGGGACAAACTTCCCTTGCTGCGGCTTCTCTTGCGGGACAGGTTCAGTTCGTTCTGCTGCTTTTTTTTGTTGGAATGTCTTCGGGGCTTATAATGCTCACGGCTCAGTACTGGGGCAAGAAAGACACTTATTCAATAGAAACGCTTACAGGCATTGCTTTTAAGTTCTCTTGTACTGCTGGGCTTATTTTTTCTCTTGCCGCACTGTTTTGTCCGGCTTTCCTGATGCGTATTTTTACTAATGATGATGCCATGATTGCTGAGGGAGCAAAATACTTGCGGCTGGTGGCTCCTTCGTATTTCTGTATGTCGTTGTCGCAGATTTATCAGGCTGTTTTTAAGAGCATTGAGAAAGTTGTTGTCGTTACTGTCATAACTTTTGGCGCGCTCGGCCTGAATATTGTTCTGAACGCACTGCTTATCTTTGGCTGGGGACCGTTTCCTCAGCTGGGAATTCGTGGGGTTGCGATTGCTACGAGCATTGCGAGAATCGTTGAGCTTCTAGCCTGTGTTTTTGTGGCTTCGGGCATAAAGTCCATACGTATTGTTCCGTCAATTTTGTTCAGAAGGAATCCGCTCCTGTTCAAGGACTTCTTTAAGTACTCTATGCCGGCTCTCGGCAACGAATTTGTCTGGGGCGCGGCTTTTGCAATGTACTCGGTGATTCTCGGTCATTTGGGCGAGGATATTGTCGCGGCTAATTCTGTCGTTGGCGTTGCTCGTAATCTTGCTTCGGTGCTTTGTTTTGGCATGGCTTACGGTGGCGCGATTCTGCTTGGCAAGGAGATGGGCGCTGGAAATCTTGCTAAGGCGAGCGCGGACGCGGGCAGATTCTGGCGAAGTACGACGCTTGCGGGCTTGTTGGGCGGCATCGTGATTATATTGTCTTATCCTATCATGGTTCGGGTCGGAAAACTGAACGCTTCTTCTATAGACATGATGAGATGGCTTTTGTTGAGCAACGGCGCGAGCATTGTAGGTGCTGCTATCAATACTGTTCTTATCTGCGGTATATTCCGAGCCGGCGGGGACGCGAGATTTGGCTTTGTAATGGATTCTATATGTATGTGGTGCGTTTCTGTCCCGATTGGGCTTATTTGTGCGTTCGTACTGGATTTGCCGCCTGTCGTGGTGTATATAATCCTTTATCTTGACGAGTTTGAGAAAATGCCGTTTGTAATTCATCATTACAGAAGCAAAAAGTGGCTTAAGAACATCACTCGCTGAGTTTTTATAAGGGATTTCGCCATTAATAGAGCGGAATCCCTTGCGTTTTAAGTTAAAGGTCGAATGTTGAGTTTCAAAAAGTAAAATACGCAGAAACGAACATTCAGAAATCAACTCCCAGCGGGAACCCATCCCGAAAAAAAGGCTTCCGCGCTTCGCTTGTGCAGATTTTTTTTCGGGCTTGGAACCCCGCTTCCGTTGATTTCTGAATATTCAATCAAAACTCGATATTTGCACAAAAAAAAAAAAAATAATCCAAAGAAAATTTAGTTCTTATTGAAAAAAAAGTTTGACAACTGTAAATCTCAGTAGTATACTGCGTTTACGTACACGCAATAAACGTTTTTTCAGGGAGTTTATAGTTGACAGTCACAGAAATTGCAAAATTGGCTAGTGTTTCTATTGGAACCGTTGATAGAGTCATTCATAACCGTGGTCGGGTGGCACCAGTAACAAAACAAAAAGTACAGAAAATAATTGACGAGTATGACTATCAGCCTAATCTCATTGCCAGGCATTTGAAGAGACAGACTCATTACAAGATTGGAGTGCTTTTGCCAGAGCTTAAGTCTGGATACGGATATTGGGAAACAATGTACAACAGCATGATAGAAACTGCTGAGAAAGAGTTCTCGGCTTTTTCATTCTCGGTGGAGCCTTATTTTTTCAAGCGCCCTGCGGAGGAGTCTTTGAGAAAGCAGTTCAACGCTATGGTAGAGTCTGAGTGCGATGCTTACATAATTGCGCCTGTAATGCTTTCTGAGACACTGGAGCTGCTTTATTCAATAAAGGACATAAAACCGTACTGTTTTGTGGATTCTCCTTTGCCAGATGCCTCGCCCGTTGTGACTATCGTTCAGAATCCCTACAAGGCGGGCTATCTTGCGGGCAGGCTTACGGAGATGGCGGCGGGCTATAAAAAAGGGTCCTATGTTGTTCTGGAATCTTTTAACAAAGCGTTCAACCTGTCCGAGAGGGCGAGGGGATTTTGCGATTGGTTCCGCCAAAAGAGCAAAAGCTACAAGCCTATCTGCTGGCTTGCAAAGGATTTCAGCAATGACGGCATTAGGGTTGACGTAAAGCAGATACTTGATTCCGTTGAGGATTTGGCAGGAATCTGCACCGTAAGCGTCGAGGTTCAGTTCGTTGCGGACGAGATAATCAAGGCTAACCGCAAGGCTGATGTTGCCGTGGTGGGCTTTGACCTTGTTGAGGGCAACTACAAGGCACTAAAAGAAGGCGGAATTGACTGCCTTATAAGCCAGCAGCCGCAGGAGCAAGGGCGAATAGCTGTGAGGCAGCTGTTTAGGACGCTTATTTATGAAGAAACTGTTGCGCCGGAGATTGAAATTCCGGCAGAGATATTCTTTAAGGAGAATTTAATATGACAAACGAAGCTGTAAAAAGTGAAATCGAAGCCGGCAATGCAATTGTCGGTATTGAATTTGGTTCGACACGAATCAAAGCCGTACTGATTAACTCAAAGAATGAGCCTGTTGCACAGGGAAGCCACACATGGGAGAATTCCCTTGTTGACGGAATCTGGACTTATTCTCAGGACGAAATCATTTCTGGACTTCAGTCAGCATACGCTGATTTGAAACGTGATGTTAAGGAAAAATACAGCATTACGCTCAAAAAAATCCGTGCTCTTGGAATAAGCGCAATGATGCACGGATATTTGGCTTTTGACAAAGACAACAATCTTTTGGTTCCTTTCCGCACATGGCGTAACACTATTACTGGCAAAGCATCAGAGCAGCTTTCTGCTTTGTTCGGATATCCAATCCCAGAACGCTGGAGTATTTCTCACTTGTATCAGGCAATCCTTAACAATGAGAGCCATGTTCCTAACGTTGCGTTCTTTACAACTCTCGCAGGTTTTATCCATTGGAAGCTTACAGGACAGAAGGTTCTCGGAATTGGAGACGCTTCTGGTATGTTCCCGATTGATACTGCTACACGCAATTACAACGAGAAAATGATTAAGCAGTTTGACGAGCTTGTTGCTGACAAAAAGTTCAGCTGGAAGCTTTCTGACTTGCTGCCAAAGGTTCTTCTTGCTGGTGAGGACGCAGGAACCGTTACTGCAGAGGGTGCAAAACTCCTTGATCCAGCTGGAGACCTTGAAGCTGGCAGCCGTATGGCTCCTCCTGAAGGCGACGCAGGAACAGGCATGACTGCAACGAACAGCGTTGCAAAGCGTACGGGTAACGTTTCTGCAGGAACATCTGTATTTGCTATGGTTGTTCTTGAAAAAGATCTCTCAAAGGCATACAACGGCTTGATTGACCTTGTTACAACTCCAGATGGAGCTCTCGTCGCAATGGCTCACGCAAACAACTGTATGGGCGAGTTCGATCACTGGGTTGCTTTGTTTGACCAGCTCCTCACAGCTTGCGGTGCTTCTGTTTCTAAGGATAAGCTCTACAGCACTTTGCTTACTTCTGCCCTTAACGGCGAGAAGGACTGCGGCGGACTTCTTCCGTTCAACTATCTCTCTGGCGAGAGCATTACAGGACTTACAGAAGGCCGTCCGCTGTTTGTTCGCACTCAGCATGCAAACTTTACTCTTGCTAACTTTATGCGTGCACAGCTCTTTACGACTCTTGGAGCGCTCCGTACAGGTATGGACATTCTGTTTGACAAAGAGCAGGTTAAGATTGATACGCTCACAGGTCACGGAGGTTTCTTCAAGACAGCCGAGGTTGGACTTACTGTTATGTCTGCGGCTCTTCATACACCTGTTTCTGCACTTGAGACTGCAGGTGAGGGTGGTCCTTGGGGTATGGCGTTGCTCGCTTCATTCCTTGTTAACGGAAACGGAAAATCACTCTCAGAGTGGCTTGAGAAAGAAGTGTTTGCTTCAAGCAAGAAGACGACTGTCGCTCCAAAACAGGACGATATTGACGGATTCAACGCTTTCTTTGCTCGTTATACAAAAGGTCTTGCAATCGAGAAGGCTGCGATTACAAGTATCGAGTAGTTTTTAACTTTTATAGGTAATTTGAAAACAAACATCATCATGGAGGAAAAAGATGATAGATTTGACACAGTATGAATTCTGGTTTTTGACAGGAAGCCAGGATCTTTATGGTGAAGAGACCCTTAAGCAGGTCGCAATTGACTCAAAGAAGATTGTTGAGGAGCTTAACGCAAAAGCTGGTCTTCCTTGCAATTTGGTTTGGAAGCCAACTCTCCTTACACCTGATTCAATTCATAAAACATTGGAAGATGCTAATGCTGATGACAAATGTGCTGGCGTTATCGTATGGTGCCACACATTCAGCCCTGCTAAAATGTGGATTCGCGGATTGAACGCATACAAGAAGCCTCTGCTGCAGCTTAACACTCAGTTCAACCTTGAGATTCCTTATGCCACAATGGACATGGACTTTATGAACCTGAACCAGTCTGCCCACGGCGACCGCGAATTCGGCTTTA
>CADCRJ010000210.1 GCA_902803735.1 uncultured Spirochaetaceae bacterium | reverse complement strand
GGGATTTCGAGCTTTTCAAGGCTGGAGCAATAGCTGAACGCCTCGTCCGCGATTTCCGTCACGCCGTCGCCAATCGAAAACTCCTCAAAGGCAAAATAGCATTTTGTGAGAACGCCGTCTTTTATCTCGTATGGCGCAAGTTCAATCTCTCCGTCAGAGCATTTCACCGTTTTGAGCTTTGTGCCTGAGCGCCAGAACTTGTCAGTAATTTTCACGGCTTTCCATTCTGCCATCGTTCCGCCGAACTCAAGCGAAGAAAGTTCCTTTTGCCCGCGAAATCCTGCGTAAATGCGCTTCACACCTTTTGGCAAAACTATGCCTTTGATAGAATCGCAGAAAGGAAAAACTCTTTCCCACCTGCTGCTTCCAACCGTATGAATCCCGTCCGGGATAATGGCAACTTCTATGTTTCGGTCTCTACAACCTTCCAAAACGCCCTTTGAAATCTCAACATTTTCCATATTTATCATCCTTATATCTTAAGGTCGCCTCTATGCACTAGAACCTACTGTAACATTTTGATTCCGACATCGTAAAATAATAGAACCGACCAACAAAAAAGCGGAGATTCAAAATCTCCGCCTGTTAGAACTACTCTACTTTGAACTTGCCAAGCTCAGTCGCTACGCGTCCAACGCTTTCGCCGTTCTCTTGTGAAAGAAGGTTTACTTCCTGAATTGAGGCGTTAAGGTCTGTTACGCCGTTTGAAATCTCGCTCATGGCTGTGTTTATTTGACCCGCTTCTTCAGAAAGCTTGCTCATCTCGGCTTGAATACGTATACTGCCTTGCTCCATTACTTGGGCACTATCCCGAACGTCCGTTGTGATTGTGTTAATCTGGTGAATTGCTTCTATAACTTGGCGGCTGCCAGAAGCCTGCTCCGCCATCGCGCTCTTGATGATGTTCTCCTGCTTGCTTACAGTCTGCGTGTGCTCAAAGATGATATCAAACTGACGCTGAGTTTCCTGTGCGTCATTACTCATCTCAACGATACGCTCTCGCAGGTGTTTCATTACATCATTGATTTTTTTACCCTGTGCGTTTGAGTCTTCCGCAAGCTTTCTGATTTCGTCCGCAACGACTGCAAATCCCGAACCTGCTGAACCTGCATGGGCAGCCTCGATTGCCGCATTCATAGCAAGAAGGTTTGTCTGGTTAGCGATATTACGGATGATTGCACTTGCTTCGATAAGAGCCGCAGAGTCGTCTGAGATTTTTGTGGTCATATCTACCGTGCGGACAACAGCCTGACGACCGTTTTCTGCACTTTCGGCAAGAAGCTGTACGTTAGTGTCGTTCTTTTCAAGAATTTCAGAAACAGAATGAATACTTTCGACCATCTGCTCTACGCTGGCAGATGACTGCGAAACGCTCTCGCTCTGAACCGCAATATTCTCGTTGAGCGTCTTAATGCTCTTTGTAATGTCGTCAACAACCTTGTTTGTGCGAGAAACACCGTCGCCTTGGTCGCGAACCATGTTCGTGATTGAGTTTATGTTCTCGTTAATCTGCTCGATTGCAGTTGCAGAAGAATTCATGTTGTGGCTAAGCTGAATAGCTTTTTCTCGCATTCCGCTTGTCTGCGAGATGATGGACTTCATGGCATTCGCAATCTTGCTCATTGTAATGTTGAAGTGTCCAGAGAGCTGACCAAGCTCATCCTTGGAGATTACAGGAAGCTGAACTGTAAGGTCTCCGTCTCCCTCTGATATGTTTTTGAGGGTCGCGGTAACTTTTACAAGAACCTTTGTAATCTGGCGAGAAATGACGAATGCAATAAAAATGGCAAGGATAAGACCACAGGCAATGATAATAGAAACCGTGCGGCTGACAGCCTTTGTGCTCGCACTTAATATTTCCATAGGTATAAGAATTGCGTAATCCAATGCGTAGTAATCATTTACGGAAGGTAGAATACGGATTTCATTAGGCTCATCAACTATATCAGAGCCAATAGAAATCCGCTCATGGCTAATACCATAGCCGCCCTGCTGGTATGAACCGAGTGCTTTTATGCCTAAGTCGTGTACACTCTGCATACGCAGCTCAGAGTCAAAAGGATTGAGAATTATGTTTGCGTTCTCATCTATCATAATGAATTTTATGCTTCCCATTGAGGTTACGTCACCAAAAATATTGATTAAATCGTTTGCGTTTATTTCAAGACATGCAACGCCAAGAGTGTCGCCGTAATCATCAAATATCGCGCGAGAGGCAGAAATTACAAGAGAACCGTCCTCTTTTTCATACAATGGAGAAAAATATGTTTCGCCGTCTTTATCCAAAGCAAAGTCAAACCAGTTGCTGTAATCTTCCTCTGTAACATATTCTTCTGGCCAGCAAATTATATTTCCGTCGTTATATACTACAGCAGCAGAAACAAGGCTGTCGTTGCTTTCAATGATTTTGTTCGCATAATCAAGGACAGTTTCTTCTTCTCCGCTTCCTGTAATAGCAAGAAGGTTGACCTGTTTTATCATCCCTTCAAGATAGGCTGTAAGGGTTTGATCCATAAGGTGTTGGTTGTTATTGAGACGTTCTGTAAACTGGTCATCGTTTACGCCCTTTACCCTGAAATAGATTAGTCCTCCTAATGCTAAGAGAAGTCCCGCCGTCAATAATGTAATATCAATAATAATTCTGAAAGCAATAGAATTTCTTCTCTTATAATCCCTGTTTTTAGCCATAATTACTCCATTTTAGTATTGGAATTTCTTTTTATAATTTCTTACAGTAAACATTATAACCGTTTTTTTTTAATTCACAAGAATAACTTTTTTTTTCTAATTTTTTTGATTTTTTAAAAATTACAACATTTTTTAAAAAAACTGGAAATATATCTAACCTTACGTTATCATTATAATAAAATCACTCAAAAGGAGTTTAAAATGAAAGTGGGAAAATTTTTTACAATGCTATCAATTTTTGTCATGGTATCAGCTGCTGTTTTTGCAGATGAAGCTTATGATGTAATGAAAAAATTTACGACATTGGATGTACCTGATTTTAGCCAGGCTACCTTGAACCTTGAGATTATCGAAAAGAACGGAAAAGTTGAGAAACGTACAATGATGCAGTACGGTCGTAAAGTAAACGGTTTGAAAGCTACTGTATTTGATTTTAAGAGCCCTGCAAACGTAAAGGATACACGCGTTCTTCAGTCTGAGAAGAGCGAAAAGGATGATGACCGCTGGATTTATCTTCCTGAGCTTAAGACTTCACGCCGTATTCCTACTGCAGAACGCTCAAAGCAGTTCGTAGGCTGTGAGTTTACTTACAATGATATGTCGATAAGACACGTAGACGATGATACTCATGAGATGATTAGCCCTAACGAGTCAGTCACTATCAATGGCAGCACAAACGGTGCTAACTATGGTTCTGCTACATACAACTGCTGGAAAATCAAATCTACGCCAAAGAAGAAGAGCGAGGTTGAGTATTCGTTCCGCTATTCTTGGATTGATAAAAACACATATCTTCCTGTAAAGATGGAGTATTATGACAAGAAAGATCCAAATGTTCTTTTGAAGACATTTATTATAGAAAAGATTGACAACGTAAAGGGTGAGTCTGGTAAAAACTACGTTCTTCGTCGCTCTTGTTTCATTGAGAACCACAAGACTGGTCGTAAGACTCGTGTTATGGCTGCAAATGAAGTATTTGACAAGAAACTTTCTGCTGGATATTTTACTCAGAACTGGTTGCAGACTGGTAAGGCAAAATAACTGACCAAAAATAGGAGCTATTATGAAAAAAAACATAAAGAAAGCTATTATTGCATTTTCTGCCGTAGCTTTGCTTACAGCAGGTGCATCTGCTCAAGATTCTGAAGATTTTGAGGATATGGAAAGCTTTGAGGACACAAGTTCCCCAGAGCTTACAATAAACGGTGAGGTAAATGCTGATTCTCGTGTTTGGGGCGGAAACGTAAACAAAGACGGTGTTTTTAACGCTCACAAATCAAATACTGCACATGATTGGCGTCATTTTGAGACAGACTCAGGTGCAAAGGCAAAGCTGAATCTCAATTATTCAGGCGACTATACTGACATGAATTTGAAGGTAAAGCTTGACTCTCGCACAATCGGCGACCATCCAGAGGATGTAATTGATGAGGCGAGCGTTGGCGGAAGCTTTGCTGGCGGACGCATCCAGTTGCGCGCTGGAAAAATGAAGGAAGTCTGGGGCAAAGGCGACAAGATTCATGTCCTTGATAACTTCAACGCAAACGATTATACGGATTTTATCTTCCCAGATTATATTGACCGCCGTCTTGGTGAGATTATGTTCAAGGCAACGGCAAACTTGTCATGGGATTACAATATCAAGCTTGAAGGTATCTGTACCCCTACAATGACGGCAGACCGCTTTGCAGAGAAAGGAACCCTTGCCCCTTATGCTCAGAAAAATCTGACGAATACTGTTAAGAGCCTCATAAAAGCAAAGTATACAGGCGAGCTTTCAAAATCTCTTGGTTTGACTCAGCAAGCAGACGAAACCTATGTAACAGGAGCTGCTGGAACAACAGTTGCTACGGACAAGCTTCTTGACGGCATTATGGAGCTTTCTGATTTCTCTGCTGACAAGTTGTATGAGGACAACATAAAGACACTCAAATACGGACAGGCTGGCGCTCGCCTTACAGGTACTGCATGGGGTATTGACTGGGGTACAAGCTACTACTACGGTCATTACAAGCAGCCGAGCGCAAACCTTGAGAATGTCGTAAAAATGGGCGTATATGAAGCTTATGCAAAGAAAGCCGCTGCTCAGGCTGCTGCCCTTCAAGCCGCAGGAAATACAGCTGGAGCTGCTGCTGCACAGGCTCAATTCCAGACTTACGCCGCTGCTGCAAAAGGCATCCTTGCACAGAACATGGACGACATCCTTTCGCTCAACTATGATCAGGTTCAGGTATTCGGTCTTGAAGCCGCATTTGTTCTCTGGAAGTTTAACACAAGATGGGAAGGTGCATACAACCTTACTCAGGACTATGCTGGTGATAACCCATGGATAAAGAACAATTCTCTTTCTTGGGTTGCGGGATTTGACATTGATTTGCCAATCCACAATTTGAACTTCAATTTCCAGAATACAGGAAGTCATGTTCTTAACAGCGACAAAATCAAGAAAGGCGGTATAGATATTGGTGGAACAACTGTTCCTTGGACAATGATTGGCAGCAACTACGACGTTGACTACAACAGCGACGGTCACTACACAATCAACAAGCTTATATTCGTACTCAAAGATACGTTCTTGCATGAGAAACTCAGTACAGAAGCTCAGGTTATCGTGGGCGTTGAGAATCATGAGGTTTGTGTTGTTCCAAAAATTGATTACAACGTTTCTGAGGGGCTCACATTCACGGCAAAAGCCGCTTGGCTCTATAGCCGTAACGAGAATGGCGAGTTCTACAACTTTACACAGGGAAGCAGGCACCATGACAAGGTATTCGTGCAGTTTGCCGCAAGATACCAGTTCTAGAGCTGCAAATTATTTCATAGCGTAAAAAAAGGCGGGTGCAGTGATGTACCCGCTTTTTTTATTAGTTCTAGAATAAACAAGAACAACTAAATGATTTTTTTATCGAGCCATTTTCTGTTTTTGAATCTTATAAAGAATAGTGCGCCCCTGAATATCCAGTCCAGATACATTCCAAACCATACGCCATAAAGAGCGAGATGGCTTGCACTTGGCTTGCAAAGCAAAATGTAATGAGATATAAGGTAGCTGAATAAAACACGGAATGCCCACATGCTTATGTTGCTCACAATCATAGTGAATTTTACGTCGCCCGCGGCTCTAAGAACGTTTGGCATTGTAAAAGCCATAGGCCAGAGCACGCTGTTTGCAATCATACAGGTGCGGGTTATACCAGAGGCAAGTACGCGGGCTTCGTCCGAGAGTTTGAAAAGTCCCACAAGAAATGGAGTGAATATGAAAATTAACGCGCTTACGGCAAACATCGAAAGGTAAGTTATTTTCATCAGCAGGGAGCCGTATTGTACGGCTTGCTTTTTTTTGTCCGCACCGATGCATTGTCCTACAACCGTAACGCTTCCAAGCCCGATTGCGTTGCCCGGAATATTTGAGAAGCTTGCGACGGTATTAGTGATTGCGTTTGCTGCGATGGCAGCTGTACCAAAGCCTGACAAAAAAGCCTGTACGAGCGTTTTTCCGATATGGAACACGGAATTTTCAATTCCGCTGGGGACGCCGACGGAAAGAATCCTGCGTATCATTGGAATATTAATCTCTGGTTTTTGAATATTTTCAAGATAAACGTCGCTGTCGTTTTTTTTGCATAGAAAGGCAAAAAGGACTATGGCACCGCCAGCCCTGCTTACGAGCGTAGAGATTCCTGCTCCTGCAATACCTATCTTTGCTCCGTAAATTAGGACCGCATTTCCGACAATGTTCAGGATGTTCATAAAAATGCTTACTTTGAGGCTCAGTTTTGAGTTGCCCATTGAGCGGAACAATGCCGCCGAGCTATTGTATACGGCAAGGAACGGAAAAGAAAGGACTGTCCAGACAAAATAGGTCAGGGCACTTGCCATAACGTCCTTGCCGACTTTACCGTACACGGCTCTAAGCAGCCAGACACGGAACGGAAGGCATAATGCGACGAATAAAAAAGAGACGAACAGCGAGATGTTCATAAGCTGCTTGGCTGCAAGCCTTGCTTTTTCTGGTGATTTGTGCCCCAAATATTGCGAGCTTACAACTGCACCGCCCGTAGCAAAAGCCGCAAAAAGCTGAATCATCAGCTGGCTGAATTGGTCTACCAACGAAACGCCAGAAATCCCTGCCTCGCCAATAGAAGACACCATGACTTGATCACAAGCTCCGATAGTCATTGCAAGGAACTGCTCTGCGACAAGCGGCAGAATCAGCTTTGCCAAATAATTTCGGCTGAACAATAAATCAGAGGATTTTTCTGTGTCTTTTCTAAAAGCAAACAGGTTCATACGACAAAGTATACGATAAAACGAAAGTTCGTCAAACTATTTCATTTTAAATTGATTTATGTTATTATTTCTCGTATTTTGATTTTTTCCGGTGAAAAAATTCACCGATGGGGGCTGTTATGAAGGTCGTTGTTATCGGCGCACAGTGGGGCGACGAAGGAAAGGGTAAAATTGTTGATTACCTCGCAGAAGATGCAAAGTATGTTGTACGATATGCTGGCGGACCTAACGCAGGGCACACAATTGTAGTTGATGGAAAGCAGTACGCGCTCCATCAGGTTCCGTCTGGAATCTTGTACCCTGAGAAGTCCGTATTTCTTGGAGCAGGAATGGTAATCGACCCGGAGGCTCTTTTTAACGAACTCCAGATGCTCAAAGACAATGGTATAAACTGGGAAGGCAGAGTATTTATCTCTGACCGTGCTCACATCATCCTTCCTCGTTACCGCACAATGGACAAAGAGCGCGATGCATCACGCAAACGCCCCATCGGAACCACAGGAAGAGGAATCGGCATTGCTTATGCTGAAAAAGCTCATCGAGACGGTCTTCGACTGGCAGACCTTGACTGGGAGCAGAAAATACAGGAATTTGATGGCGAAGATAAAGCTTATTTGGACAAATACCGAGACAGGCTCATTTCAATGCGCGTTGATTTGACTGCTAAAATGCACGAGTACAAGAACGAGAATATTCTCTTTGAGGGTGCTCAGGGTGCGATGCTCGACATTGATTCAGGAACCTATCCGTATGTATCTTCTGGCGCAAGCTGTGCCGCAGGTGCTGCAACTGGCTGTGGAATCGGTCCTCACGACTTGGACAAAATCCTTGGAGTTTTCAAGGCTTACCAGACTAGAGTTGGTAACGGTCCAATGCCAACTGAGTTTAACGATGCAGATGAAGCAGAGAGCGAGCTTTGCCGCACAGTTCGCGAGACAGGTCGCGAGTACGGTGTTACAACAGGACGTGCACGACGTTGCGGTTATCTTGATCTTGTTGCTTTGCGCTACGCTTGCCGCACAAACAGCCTTGATTCGCTCGTTCTCACTCATATCGACATTTACGACCCAATGGAACAAATCGAAGCTTGTGTCGCATACAACATCAACGGAAAAATTGTTACAGATTTCCCTGCTGGCGTTGAGGATATGGAGAATGCAAAACCTGTTCTCAAAAAATTTGCTGGTTGGAAAACAAGCCTCAAACAGTGCAAGGATTATGAGTCTTTGCCAAAGCAGGCTCGCGAGTATATCGAATTTATAGAAGAGTTCTGTGAAGTTCCAGTAGGAATCATTTCTGTTGGCTATGACAGAAACGAGACATTTATTAGAACTAATCCTTGGAAATAAAAAAAGGGGGCTGTCTAAAAAGAAATGGGCAGCCCCTTTTTTATTTTTCCCCAATGTGATTGTACGCGATAAGTTCTGGGTGATATTCAAAATGCATATTGTCCCAGATAGCCCATTTACCGCCCCAAATAAAGCCTTCTTTTTCAAAAATCTTTATTACGGCTGCTGGTGGCATCCATCGCTTTGAAAGTGGCAGCCTCATCCAACCGTCACCACGGTGATCTCTTGCCCATGACCAGAAAACTTCTTTGCCGCCGTATCGCAGGGGAAGCAAATCAATCGCAATGCCGTAGCTGTGGAACGACATCCTCTTTGTTCCTGCAATTCGCCGCCAATGGTAAGCTTCAGCTGATTTTAGCCCCTTTACAAAAGCTCTTACTTCATCGTCAGTTTCTGCCTGTTCTTGTATTGCTTTTTCAACACGCTTCAATGGTTCCAGAATCAGCTCGTGTATTTTCATTCCTTTGCCCAAGAATGAGACTTTTACGATATGCTGCTCAATTATTCTTTGAGAGTCCGCGGAATACAAAAAGTCAAAGAAAAACATGGGGCTGCCGCTTGCAGTTTGCCTAGAATCCGCCGAGACAAACTCTTTTAGCTGCTCAATTTCCTCGTCCGTGAATTCTTCTGGTGAGCGTAGCTCCTGTTCGTATTCATAGAGAAGGCTCCACCACTCATCTTTGTGTTCTAGCTCACTTTCTGGCAGAACCCTGCCATCAGCCCAGTAAAATATGGCTGTTTTGGTGTCAATTTCTCCTGGCGATTGTACGACAACAAGCTCCAGTTTCCAGTCGTTGTACTTTTCGTCCCAAGTCTCGGTAAAGAGAATCTCTGGGTAGCATCGCTCAAAAAGAGCTAAAAGCTCTGGAATTTTAGACTCCGAAGATGTTTCTTCTTCTTTTTTCTCTAAAGGAACAATATCGTCCACTTCTGGATTATAATCCGAAGTCTTGTGAAACCAGCCCATTGCAAAAAAAGAGCTGGTGGTACAAACAAAGCATAGAAATAGAAGTGTTCCTTTAAAAATGTTCATAGTTCAAGTATATCATTAAAATCCTTTTTTGAATTTCAAAGTTGGCTCAAAAAATTGAAGTTTTTGAGCCGCCCTTAAAGAAGCCTCATAAACTTAGTTTTAAACGCCAGCAGAATTTTGAGACGGCTTCCATTCTGTAAATGCATAAGCATTATGATTGTGAATGCTTTCAAAATTTGTGCATTCAACGCTAAAGTAATCAAACGGCTTTGCACTTGGAAAAGACTTGAGGGCGAGATATGTTTCTCGCACAATATCTTCCACAAAGCGAGGGTTGTCATAAGCATGCTCGGTAACGAATTTTTCATCTGGGCGTTTCAATGCGCTGTACAAGCCGCATGAAGAAGCCCCTTCGACAGCCGAGATAACGTCTTCTATCCAGAACATACCTGAATTTTGCAGCCGTACCTTGACAAGCCCCCTCTGATTATGTGCTCCTCGCTCGCTTATAGCCTTTGAGCAAGGGCAGACCGTTGTTACGGGTATCCCTATGCTTACAAAAAAATCTCGGTGTGATGAGCTTACTTCACCCTCGTAAGTGCATTCATAGCGCATTATTCCCGGCGCACCTGTGACAGGGGCTTTCTTCTCTATAAAGAACGGAAAGCTCATCGTACAGTAAGCTCGTTCTGCGTCAAGCGTTACACGTACTTCTTCAAGCATTTCAAGGAAACGCACCATGCCTAAGTCGCTGTGATATTTGTGAAAAATCTCTATAAAGCGGCTCATGTGTGTTCCCTTGTAATCATGCGGCAGATTAACGAACAAGTCTATCTCTGCCGTGGTTGCCTGTGTGCCGTGAACTTTATCAAGCACCGTGACTGGGTATGATAAGTTTTTGACACCAACTTTCTGTAGAGGGATTTCCCTTGTATCTTTTTGTTGCTGTATATCAATCATCAGTCTGAAACCGTCTGCTACTGGTTATTTGAAGCATTTTCTGCCGCTTCAAGCGTGTTGTACATGAGCATTGCTATTGTCATTGGTCCAACACCGCCTGGAACAGGAGTTATGAAAGAAGCTTTTTCTTTTATCTCGTCAAAGTCTACATCACCAATCAGTCGGAATCCAGATTTCTTTGTTGCGTCAGGGATGCGGTTAACGCCTACATCGATTACGACGGCCCCGTCCTTTACCATGTCGGCAGTAACTGTATGCGGGTGACCGCTGGCGGCAACGATGATGTCTGCCTGTTTTACAATATCAGCCATATTTTTTGTTCCTGTGTGGCAGATAGTGACTGTACAGTTTGTCTCTCGGCGGGCAAGTAGCATAGATACTGGCTTTCCTACAATATTTGAGCGACCTATTACGACGGCGTGCTTTCCGCTTGTCTCAATGCCCATTCTTTCAAGCAAGACGATGATTCCGTGTGGTGTGCATGGCAAGAATCCTGGACGACCAATCATCATGTTACCTACGTTTACTGGATGAAAGCCGTCAACGTCCTTTTCTGGGGCTATAGCCATAATTACCTTGTCCTCGTTTATATGTTTTGGTAAAGGCAACTGAACCAAGATTCCGTGCACGGTTTTGTCAGCATTCAGCTCAGAGATAAGTTTGAGCAGGTCGCTCTCTGTAGTTGATTCTGGAAGGACAACGCTTCTGTCTGTCATACCTGCTTCTGCAAGTGCCTTGCGTTTTCCTGTAACGTAGCTTACGCTGGCAGGGTTTTCACCAACAAGTATAACTGCAAGGCAAGGATTCACTCCGTTTGCTTTAAGCGCAGAAACTTTTTCTGCGACACCAGAACGAACATCCTGAGCAATTTTTTTTCCATCAATAATCACGGCACTCATTTTTTTCTCCTATAATTTGTAACTTAGCAAAATCTCATTTTTTTTATTAATGTTGAAACAATCATTATAAAAAGGTATATTTAAGAACCTTTAGGCAACATATAATACCGACTATATAGAATTTGCCATAAAATTTCTATCAATTAATACGCACTTCTTGCTAACTTATTGAAGATTTTTTTAGATCGGCAAGGATTTTTTGTCGCTTGACAAAGTTTTTCTAGCAGATCTGATGATTGGGTCGTTTATAAGGAAATTGAGATGAAAAAAGTAACGCTTTTGCTGCTTGCATTTTTGTTTTTAAGTCCAGTAGTTTTTGCACAGGATTCAGATATTGATGATGACATGGAAATTGAAGAGCCAGCTGAATCTCCCAAAAAAAAGCCCATGCAACTAAATGAGTCTGGTGACCAGTTCATACGACTTGCAATTATGATGACCTGCCCTCTTAACTTTGGAGGTTCCTTTCCGTTGTATCGTACAGGTCAGATGAATACTGGTGGTTCTGGTGCGATTGGTTATCATAGATTTTTGACCAGTTGGTTTGCTTTGGGTCTTGATATATCTTTTGGTTACAACCCTACGCTTGGTAATAATGTTTTTACTTATGTTCCAATTATTCTTAATATGACATTTGAACCAACTCTCGGAAAGTTTGAATTTCCTATGACAGTCGGCGTTGGCGGTTCTCTTGAAACATATCTTAGCAGAAGTTATTTCCCTGGTTTTACCGTAAAAGCTGATGCAGGGGTATTCTACAGGGTTGCTCCAGGCTGGTCTTTTGGTATTGAGGGCGATTTTATGTATATGCCACAATGGTATTCAAGCGGTAACTCAGAATATAAGAACCACGGAAATGATTATGGAAACTTTCTTTCTTTTGGTCTTGCTGCCCGCTATCATTTCTAATGGAGGCTTGGAACAATGGTATCTTTCTTGAATCAAAAATCATTGCGTGTAATATGTTTAGTTTTAGTTGCAGCTCTTGCAGTTTGTTTTACGGCTTGTAACGATGTAATTTTTGCAGAGATAAGACAAGAGACAAAGCTTACTAAATCTCAAATTTTAGGCGAGGTAAGTTCAATTGTAAGATATAAAAGCAGAATATATGTCCAGAACGGAAATGTTTGGTATAAAGAGTCTTCTCAGAATGCACAGGGATGGACTCCATGCTTAAAGCCTGCTGGGGTAAGCTATGTAAATAAACTTGCTGCTGATGATAAATATATTTATGCGCAGACAATGACTTATGTTTCTGATGAGGATGAAGGCGAGAATATTCCTACATACAGGGGTTTGTTTTATTCTGAAGATGGAATTACATGGACTGCCGTGCAGGATTATGGAGCTGTTATATATAGCAATTATCTGACATTTAACATTTTTTGTACAAATGCTCCAAAAGCTGAGAACCGTAAAGCCTACGCAAACATTAACGGTACAATCTATGAATTGGGAACGAGCCTTACTGAGGTGACAGACCCTAGGGATGTAACTGCTGGAACTGCGGCTTCAATCAGAAGTGCGGCATATTTTGATGGTGATACGGTATTTTCTTCTGCACATTCTATTGTTACAAATGAGACTGCAACGACTGATGCGACCAAGATTTATTTCTCTCTGTCTGGTTACATATATTATTCTTCAGATGCGTCAACTTGGTCAGCTGTTGCAACTGATACCAGTACAATTTATGCAATGGCTGTGACAAGCGATTACATTTTGTGCGGTACAGAGAAAGGTCTTGCTCATATTCAGCTGACGAGTGATGGAGTTCCTACTGGTGTGAACCCAGGTTTTGTTACGAATGCCTCGTCTACGCTTTCTTCGTATTATCAAGTATTCTGCGTGCTTGCCGTAGACCCTTCTTTGTCAGAATACGCAGGAACCTTGTATGCATCGACGACATTTGACGGCTCTTCTTCAAGTACGTCTGCGACAACAAACAATGTGTGCCTTTGGGCCTACTATGCTAATCGTGCTAGCTGGAACAGAGAATAAGCAAAGAAAACGCTATGAGCGATTTATTTGATGTAGCAAAACCACAAAAACAACCATTAGCTGCTCGTATGCGTCCACGTAATTTGGACGAGTACATTGGGCAGTCTCACATTGTTGGCAAGGGACGGCTTTTAAGGCGGGCTATTGCTGCTGACCAGTTGACTTCCGTAATTTTTTATGGTCCGCCTGGAACTGGAAAAACTACCCTTGCCCGTGTAATCGCAAATCATACAAAATCAAATTTTCTTACATTAAATGCCGTTCTTACAGGCGTTGCAGATATTCGCGAGGCAATAAAAACTGCCGATGATTTTTTTAAGCATTACAACAGGAAAACAATTCTTTTTGTTGACGAAGTCCACAGGTGGAACAAGGCACAGCAGGATGCTCTTCTTCCGTGGGTAGAAAATGGAACGATTATTCTTATTGGCGCGACAACGGAAAATCCTTTCTTTGAGGTAAACAAAGCACTTGTAAGCCGTAGCCGAGTGTTCCAGTTAAAGCAGCTTACAAAAGATGACCTTATGAACGTTGCGACGGCTGCACTTTCGGACAAGGAACGCGGTTATGGTAACTGGGATGTTGAATTTGAGGAAGGTGCGTTGGAGCACCTCGTCGATACAGCAAATGGGGATGCCCGCTCGCTTTTGAATGCTTTGGAGCTTGCCGTTGAGACAACCCCAGAAAAATGGGATCCAGTTGCACAAATTCCTCCTTATGGCAGTAAAATTTACATATCTCAAGAAACTGCCGAGGAGTCGATTCAGAAAAAAGTCGTGCTCTATGACAGGGACGGCGACTATCATTATGACATAATAAGTGCCTTTATAAAAAGCCTTAGGGGCAGAGACCCTGATGCGGCGATGTATTGGCTTGCAAGGATGATAAGGGCAGGTGAGGATCCTGATTTTATATTCCGGCGAATGCTCATAAGTGCGTGTGAAGATACGGGGCTTGCTGACCCTTATGCTTTGGGTGTCGTGACCAGTTGTGCACAGGCATTTGACAGGGTAGGGCTTCCTGAGGGGCGGTATCATCTTGCTCATGCGGCTCTTTATCTTGCAACGGCTCCCAAATCAAATTCCTCAATGGCTTTTTTTGATGCGCTTTCAAGCGTTGAAAAAGAGGATGCAGAGGTTCCAAATCATCTGCGTGATTCGAGCCGCGATGCAGAGGAATTTGGGCATGGCGACGGTTACTTGTATCCGCACGCTTACCAAGACCATTGGGTTGCACAGCAATATTTGCCAGATACGCTTGTCGGACGAGTTTTCTATACTCCGTCGTCACAGGGATATGAGGCAAAGATACGGGATGAAGTCCTTTCTCGCCGTGAAATTCAGATTTCGACGATTTTAGAGAATAAAGCTCCTGAAAGAGCACCTACAGATGCTAATTGTGGAATGCATCCGTTGCCTCACTTTGCTTCTGACTTTGAAAATCCAATTGGTGAGTGGTGGATAAATAAAAATTTCAAGCAGAATTCTACTGTAAAGCAGGAGCAGCTGACATTCACGCCGTCTGACAGCAGCAAGGAATCAGCACTTTCTCGTGCTGATAAGGCATGGCGGGCAAGGCTGGATTCAAACAGGGCAGAGATACTTACTCACATTCGTGATGCAATGCTTCAGTCGGCAGCCCTTAGCCGCCATTCCCGCTCGCTCATAATAAATGCCGATGACGGACTTTTGGTTTGGGAAGTGCTTAGAAAAACCCCTGAGGGCGTGACTTGTGGAACTTGCCGTTCTCAGGGCGGAATGTCTGTAATTGAGCAGTACGGCAAAACTTTGGATGACTTGGACAAACCTTTGCTTGTAACAGGGCAAGACAGCCTTGAGTCTGCTGAAAAGTATTTTGCCTCAAAAAGCATTGTTTTTGATAAAATCTTTTTAAGAGACCCGTTTTCTTCTGTTGAGACAATAACTAAAATTGCGGAATGGAAACCTGTCTCGGCTGCAGACGGCAAGACCCCGCTTATGCTTGTTGTTTCTCAGCGTATACCTTGCAATGGGCAGCGGATTGCTGAGCTTGTAGAAACTCAGGCAAACTGCAAGCTTTCGCAAGAAACTCTTATGACCTTAAAAGCGGCGGAGCAGGCTTTTTTCTCTGATTCTGAAAATCCTCTTTTTGCATGGGATTCAAACACGATAGCCGAGATTTTTGAGAAAAACGGCTGGAAAGTGATTCATGCCGAAAGCGTTCTTGAAGAAAAACGCCGTATATCGGAGACAGAGATTTCAAGATGGTTCAGCAAGGAATCATCATCTTATGGAAAAGCTCTGCTGGAGGCAATAGGAGAGGATTCCTTGGAGCTGCTTAAAACGTCGCTTGTTCAGGAATGTTCCAAAAAGCTTTTTAATTGGAAAATGCAAGTAAGTTTTTTGACGATTATTCGGAACTAGGTTATAATGGAATGCAACAATGCAACACCGTTAACACGGAGTTTGCAACATCGCTAACGCGAAGTTTTTAAAGGAGATTTTAATGAACTTTATTTTTTTGGGCCCACCGGGAG
>CADCRJ010000209.1 GCA_902803735.1 uncultured Spirochaetaceae bacterium | reverse complement strand
TATACTGTATTGTCTCAGCTTTGAGCATTTTATGCTCTGCCAAATACCAAAAATTTTTCTCTTTAGCCGCCGCCAAAGCCCTTGTCATAGCCCCAGAACCGCAGTTGTAAGCCGCAATAGCAAGCGTCCAGTCTCCAAAAGTGCGATAATTCTCCTCCAGCTTTGCAAGAGCGGCATCAGTACTTTTCCATGGGTCAAGACGCTCATCAAGCCATACGCTCTTTACAAGGAACGGCTTCATCGAGTTTTCCATGAACTGCCACAAGCCCTTTGCCCCGCTTCTAGAAACCGCATTCGTCCTGTACTCGGACTCAATGACAGGCAGATATTCAAGAGCAACGGGAAGGTTTCGCTCTTTCAGCTTTCTGCGAATATACACACGGTACTCGCTTCCCCGCTCAAGAGCGTTCTGAAGATTTCTGTGCCCATAAAAGGCCATGAACTGCTGCAAAAACTTTTTTATCATTGTCTGCGCATATTCTGTATCAGGAACGCTGATTCCGCCCACATCCGTAATAACTTTGGTATCAACAGTAACAGGGTCATCATAGTCAGGAGGAAGCTCAAGAATAAGGGATGTTGAATTTCTGTCAATAAAATAAGGCTCCAAATCAATAATCTCGATTTTTTCCATCGAAAAGCAAGCTGGCACACAAAAAAACAACACAGCCGCTAAAATACAAAATTTTCTGCTCATATTTACAAACGTTCACCAAGATAGATTCCAGCCCATTCCCAGCGTCCATGCAAATCTGGGTCAGCAGGAAAGTTAACCTTTCTAAAATACAGGAACCAAACATTTACGTAGCTGTTCCAGCCTGTTGTTCTAAGATAAGCCTCATTAGGATTTGATGCATCATCAAGAACCGCATTAAAACGTATTTTATTTCCACGCATGAAGTTACGCATAGAAAATTCCTCCTGTGCGTTTGTATCCCCTGCGCTTGTCTTCCAGCTCATCGTAAAGAAATTAACTTTGGAGCGATACTTGTCAAGAGCTTTCCAGTCGTAAGCTACAATCGCGTCTTTGACAGCTTTTTCCAAAGACTCTAGGCTCTCAAAAGTCCAGTTTTTAGGAGAATTGTCAAAGTCGACCATTTTGCGGGCATTCACGTAAGCGTCAGGAATACCTGCAATCTGTATAGTAGAAGAATCAGGCTGGTCAAGAAACAGTGAATAATTTGTCAGTGCCTGCTTCCATTCTCCTTCTTTCTCGTATTCGAGGGCAAGACGAACATACATTTCTGTAATATTCACGTTTTTAGGAAACCTTTTGATAAGCATAGTAAAGTAGGAAATACGATTTACTGTACTTCCGCTTATTTGAATAAGTCTCTGTAAGCAAGAAAAATGAATGGACTGGTCTTTTATAAGCAAATCCTGATAATTTTTTAGGATACGCTCATAATAATACTCCGCAACAGGTTCAACACCTTTTGCCAGATAAGCTGATGCGACCATATAAAGCCAGTAAGCGTTGTACGAATCATCAGGGTGATTTTCTACCCAATCAGTAAGAAAAATATTCATTTTGTCATACTCATTGGAAGCGTACAAATTCTTTGCAACGTTGTTTATGATTGCATAACGGGACTCTTCGGACAATCCCGGACGGGACAATCTGTCCATAAGCTGCGTGAAAGTTTCCTGCAGCTGCTTTTTTGAAGCTGATTTAGAGTTTGAGCAGGAAAAAAAAGAAAGTGCAAAAAAAATAAAAATGAAAACCTTCTTTGTCATAAGGCTAAAGATTATCATATATTTATTTTTTTTGCACTAAGCAAAAGCATAAAACTAAAAATTAGTTGCTTTTATTTGATGCCTCATACAACGGATAGACCTTCAAGCAAATTTGCTCCAAGTCTTTGATTCTAGTCTCATGCGATGGGTGTGTGCTCAGAATCTGAGGAACACTTGCTCCTCCCATAGCCGCCATTTTCTTCCAAATATTAACGGCTTCATTCGGGTCGTAGCCAGCACGTGCCATAAGCTCAGTTCCTATGTGGTCTGCCTCAGTCTCGTGAGAACGAGAGAACGGAAGCTCAAGCGTATACTGAGCCGCAAGCCCAACCATAGATGTACCAACCTCGCCAAAGCCAGCCAATGAAGAAATCGCAGAAACTCCAGCATTTGTCAAAGCAGTACGGCTTGCTTGCTCACGGCTGTGCTCGCGCAATGCGTGTGCAATCTCGTGGCCCATTACGGCAGCAAGCTGAGCGTCGTTCAAATCAAGGGATTCGATAATGCCAGTGTAAACAACGATTTTACCACCAGGCATACACCAAGCGTTTACGGTCTCGTCTGTGATAACGTTAACCTGCCAGTCCCAGCCAAGGGCATCCTCGCGGAAAGCTCCAACCTGAGCGATAAGACGATTTGCAATGTTCTGCACACGTTTTGTCGTAGAAGGGTTTGTGTTCAGAGTCTTATTGGCCTTTGCCTCAGAAAGAACCTGGGCATAAGACTCATTCGCACTTGCTTCCATCTCCTCTTCAGAGACAAGCATTAACTGGGTTCTGTCGGCACCAACCACACCTGCGGATGTTGTTGATGTTGTCGCACAGCTTACAAGGCCGAGTGACAATACCGCAAATACTGATAAAAATAAATTAAATGTTCGTTTCATAATTATTATTATATTCATTAGCAGAGGTTTTTCAAATGTTTTTAAAATTTTGTAGCAATAAAATACCGTATAAAGCGAAAAGAACAAATATTTGTTATATATGCGTGTATAATAAGAAAATATCTAAACTGAAAAAAAAATCACTCGATTTTTCCTTGATTATGCGTTATTCTTTATAGTATGTAAAAAGGGATTTTTAGGATTTTTTTTCCCAAGACTTCCTTTAATAAAAAAACATCTCAAAAACCACAAAGAAAGTAATTGGACTGTCTGCGGTTTTTGAAAGCCTGTCCAAAATAATGGCAGGCTCGATTAAACTTTTCTGAGGCTTCTATGAAGAAACTTACTGTTCCTGTTCTAAACCTACTACTTGCTGTTGGCGTTGTTTTTATACTTGCAGGTCTTTTTCTTCTTACGCAGTTCGTTACTAAAATAGAGATTCCATTTCCGATATACCCTGCCCTCACAATGATAACAGGGGCTGTTTTGTTCTATCTCTCGCTCGTAATTTTCAAACGGTCTCTTCTATGTTTTACAGGAATATATACGTTTTTTGTTGGAATCCTTTACATGCTTTTTTCAACGGTTTTGTCAGAATATGACGAAGCTAGGTTTTGGCCAATCGCAATATTGATGTGCAGCCTTTCACTCACGCTTACAAGCCTGATAAAATACAGGAAATTGAAGAGCGTTTATATTTTTCCGTCTTGCCTTTTAGCAGGGCTTGGAGTTCTGTACCTCCTTTTCTCATTCTCAATAATAAAGATTTCTTTTATTAATTTTATCTCGCAATGGTGGCCGCTTTTCTTTATTTTGCTTGGCGGCTTTCTTGTGTTCGTATTTTTATACCAGCAAACGCCTGACAATCATTTTCCTTACACAGATGATGTAACAATAGTAGATTCAGATTTTCCAGGAGATTCTGCTGAATGAAAGGTCCTTTCAGGAGATACTGCGTTTCCTGCGTCATAGGACTGATACTGGCATCTTGCGCGTCTAATAGCGTAACACCGCCTGAATCACAACAAAAAGAGGAACAGCAGGTTCAGAACATAACTGACTCTGAAAAAGACAGCTCTTTTACCCCAAATGAAGAAGAAGCTGTCAAAATTGCTATGCCCTCAAAAAAAGAGAAATCTTATTTCTCTTCTATAGATAAGAACATTCTGGAAGCCGTAGAGAACGGGTCTCCAGAATCTTTGCAGCAAGCCGTTGCTGAACTCAAAAAAAACATTGACGACGCGCCGGAAAACCAAAAAGTCCTGATTACGGTAGCTTCATCAATTATGAAGATTTGTTGGCCGTCAATGATGTTCAAGGGTGTTTATCCAGAAACAAACGAGAACAGCGTTTATATTGGAGCTATAAAATCAGCAGGCCAAGGACTTTACGATTACAACACCGGAAACTCTGATTTTCTTACTCTTGTACTGCCGTCGCTAGTCTTGATTACATTACCTGAAGAAGGCGATTTCTATTCAGAGTCAAGACAAAGCCTTGAAAAAGCCCTGACTCTAAGAAAAGATTCTGTCCTTGCGCATTATCTGTACGCACTTCTCATGCAGCGGCTCAAAGAGCACGAACTGGCTTACGAGCATTTTGAGAAAGCACGACAAATCTCGCCCAAATGCTTTGAGATAAAATATGGAATTGCAGAATCTGAATTTTCTCTTGGAAGATACAAATCTGCGTTCACAAAAGCAAGGGAGATGTTCCAGAATGGCTACCAGACAAAAAAAGTTCTAAAGCTGTGCGCAGAAGCTTCATACGCCGCAGGGGATTTGAATGCCGCCGAGGAATATGTTGGACGCGTGCTCCAGCAGGAACCATCAAACTCGTATTATGTTTTGTTCCGTGCAAAAATCCTTGCAGACAAAGGAGACTTCATAAGGGCTTCATCCCTGCTTGATGCATACGCGCGAGCAGGCACAAGCCAGCAGACAAAGGACTATCTGCTTTTGCGCTCAAAAGTTCAGCAGGAATGGAACAAGAACATTACAGCCGCTTTGCAAACTCTCGAAGAAGCTGTAAAGCGGTATCCTGATGATATTCAAGTGATTCTTGCGGCAGCCTCGCTTGCTTCCGAAACAGAAAAAACAATTGGCGGAAAAACCGCTGCCGAGTATGCGGCAAAGATTCTTGAGACAGACCCTCAGAACGTAACGGCGATGAAAATACAGATACAGGAGCTTATGCAGCAAAAAAACTGGGCAGAAGCCTACAGGCAAAGCTCTGCGTTCCTGAAACTTGACGGTATTCCACAGGGAGCCAGCCACACGCACATTCAAATATGCATCAACGCAGGCAAGAAGGGCGAGGCATGGAACCTTGCTTCAAAGCTATATTCGGATTCTCCGTCCGACGAAAGCAATATACAGTCATATATCTCAGTCCTAATTGCGATGCAAAAAACAGCGGAGGCTTCAAATATGATTGCAAAACTTCTGCCAACGGCATCTGCAAAAATGAAGAGTTTCTTGTATTATAAACGAAGTTATCTTGTGGCAGGAGAGGACGCAGTTCTTGCGGATTTACGCGCAAGCCTCACGGCAAATCCTCGCAACAAAGAGGCATTGTTCAGGCTTTACACAATTTATTACAACAAAAAAGAATACCGCAAGGCACAGTATTATTTAAAACAAGTAGTGGCACAGTCACCTTATGACCAGAACCTTTTGCAAATGAACAGCCAGTTAGACGCAATCCTTAATGCACAGGGCAGCAAATAGAAACTATTGCGGCAGGATTTAATACCTTGTTTTACGATGCAACGTAAAGTCACATCATAACACGGTATTAAACCCTACACTCTCTTGCCTAGAGAGACTTAGCGAGAAGGCACACGCCCTCAATCATTGCCTCGTGCTCATGCGGAGCTATACGGGCATACAAGCTGTCGGGAGTGTCGCCAGGCAAGACAGGAACTTTTTTCTGAACAAGGATTTTTCCCGTATCACAGCCAGAATCGACAAGATGAACCGTACAGCCAGACTCGCTCTCGCCAGCAGCAAGAACGGCTTCATGCACGTGATGACCCCACATCCCTACTCCGCCGAATTTTGGCAGCAGAGCCGGATGCAAATTGACAATACGACCAGAAAAATCATTGATTATGCGACCGCTCAAAACAGTAAGCCAGCCCGCAAGCACGATGGCATCTGCCCCATGAGTCTGTGCAACGGCAAGAGCCGCATCGCTTACGGCAACACGCTTCTCTTCTTTAGTAGCAGCCTTTGCAGCCTGCTCTCCAAGGACAGCGAACGGAGAACATACAGCCGTCGGGATATTTGCCTTTTCAGCCCGTTCAAGGGCAAATGCCTTTTTGTTGTCCGAAACAACAACGACAATCTTATAAGGACAATCCGCGTGCTGCTTCTCATAGTCAATGAGAGCCTGAAGATTTGTTCCGCCGCCAGAAACAAAGACAGCAATATTCATATCAAACTCCTGAAAAAAGAGAACCTGCCTAAAACCAACGGTCGAATGTGCCGTCAGTTCCAGACAGGTCTAATATTTAGTAAAGGATTGTCGCTTCGTGGCTACCTTTCAAATCGCCACCAAGCTCTTTTTCGCTCTTAGCAACTTCTCCAATGCGGTAAGCCTTAAGATTTGGAACACAGCACTTCTTGTATGCCTCTGTAGCAAATTTTTCTGCATTAGCGTTAAAATGAGCCACAATCTCATCAGCCTTATCAGCAGAAACAGCGAGAATGAAGCCGATTCCCATATTGAAAGTGCCCCACATACCTTCGGCATCAGCACCACGTCTTTCAAGCTCCGCAAAAATAGCAGGCTTTTCCCAAGAATCCTTCTTGATTTTTGAGACAAGCTGAGTTCCTTTTGGATACATACGAGGAACGTTCTCATAGAAACCGCCGCCTGTAATGTGAACCATTCCGTGGATAGCAGTTCCGAACGCAGCAAGAGCATCCATAACAGGGCGCACGTAAATACGAGTAGGTGTAAGAAGAACCTCGCCTATTGTTTTTCCATCGGTTCCAAAAGGAGTATCAAAATCAGAAACGAGCTTTCTGATGAGAGAATAACCATTAGAGTGAGGACCTGTTGAAGACAAGCCAATAAGAACATCGCCCTCCTGAATTGCCTTGCCTGTAATCATGCCGTCTTTCTCGCCAAATCCAACGCCAAAGCCAGCAAGGTCATACTTTCCAACATCGTAGAAACCTGGCATCTCGGCAGTCTCTCCACCAAGAAGGGCACAACCAGCGTCAACACAACCGTCTGCAACGCCTTTTACAAGCTCTCCAGCAACCTTAGCTTCAAGCTTGCCACAAGCAACATAGTCAAGGAAGAACGAAGTCTTAACGCCAGAACATAGAATATCGTTAACGCTCATCGCAACACAGTCAATTCCAACCGTATCATACTTGCCAAGCTGGAAAGCGATGTCAAGCTTTGTACCAACGCCGTCGGTACCACTTACAGCAACAGGGTGCTTGAGTCCAGCAGGAATCTCAAACATACCGTTAAAACTACCAAGCTCCGTAAGCAAGCCAGGAATTGCAGTTCGCTTTGCATGAGTCTTGTACTCATTTACTGCATTGTAGCCTTCCTCAACGTCAACACCAGAATCCTTATAATCAATAGTATTTGCCATAATTTTCCTCAATTAATAATATTTTCGCTATAATTTGTTAACGGGATATTCCCGCTACATTTTCTTTCCATTAACTTCGCCGGGAACTGAAATCGGATATTCGCCCGTAAAGCAACCTTTGCAGAATCCGTAAGAATCAGGATTTAATGCTCGGCAGGCTTCAAGCATACCATCAGGGCTTAAGAACGCCAGACTGTCGGCTCCAATCATTTCTCGGATTTGCTCAACGCTATAGTTTGCAGAAATCAGCTCATGCCTTGTAGGAGTGTTGATTCCAAAATAGCAAGGGAATTTTACGGCTGGGCTTGAAATCCTAAAATGAACTTTCTCTGCCCCTGCCCGCCTTAAAATCTGCACCAAGCGACGGCTAGTAGTTCCACGAACAATGGAATCATCGATTATCACAACGCTTTTTCCCTTAACGTCGCAAGGAACGGCATTGAGTTTTACAAAAACCATGTTCTCGCGCTCTTTTTGAGTAGGAGCGATGAAAGTTCGTCCTATGTACTTATTCTTTACAATACCTGTCGCATACGGAATACCGCTTTCCTTTGCATAGCCCATAGCCGCCCCAAGTCCTGAATCAGGCACGCCGACAACAACATCGGCAGGAACCCAGCTCTCGCGGGCAAGCTGCGCACCAAGAGCATATCGGACTTCCTGCACAGAAAGGCCGTCAATAACGCTGTCTGGGCGGGCAAAATAAACATACTCAAATATACAAGTACGTTTTGAAGTTTTCTCGCCGAATTCAAATGAAAGAACCCCGTCGTCAGAGATTATCACAATCTCGCCAGGCTGAATATCACGCACAAAAGTACCGTTTACAGCATCTATGGCGCAGCTTTCGCTCGCTACAATCCAGCCGTTGTCAAGCTTACCCAAGCAAAGAGGTCTTATGCCGTTAGGGTCGCGGGCAGCAATCAAGCTGTTCTCCGTCATAACGCAGAGAGCAAAGCTTCCTTTTATCATCTGGATTGTATCTGTAAGAGCACGCTCCAATCCCTTTTTATAGGAACGAGCAACAAGCTTTACTATAACCTCTGTGTCGCTGGTCGAGTTGAAAGTGCTTCCAGATTCCTCAAGGACTTCGCGAAGCTGCTCGTAATTTATGAGCTGACCGTTGTGCGCGACGGCAATAGTACCGAGCCTAGAAGACTGAACCATAGGTTGCGCGTTCTCTATCGAGCACGAACCAGCGGTAGCATAGCGAACGTGCCCCAAAGCAATGCGTCCCTGCAAATCGGCAAGATGCTCTGGCTTAAAGACCTCGCTTACAGCACCAAGTCCCTTGTGAACACGAACATTGCTGCCATCGCTTACGGCAATACCAGCAGAGTCCTGACCACGATGCTGCAACGAGTACAAGCCGTAGTAGACTTTCTGCGCCGCATTGAACTCAAGGGCAGAATAAGGGTCATCCTCATGCTGGCCCCCATCCTCGGCCTTTGGCTTGTTCTGAAAAATTCCGCAAACACCACATTCATCGCGGAGCTTGTCTTCTTCTTCTTCAAAAAGTTCTTTATCTATCATAAAACCAGTCCAAAAGCAAGGGCTACAAATCTACGCCAAGTCCGCCGTTTTTCTCAACGTCATCAGCAAGTTTCTTTCTAAAATCAACAAGTTTTTGCTTTAATTCAGGATATTTTATTGCAAGAATCTCAATCGCAAGGTACGCAGCATTTTTTGCGTTGCCAATTCCAACGGTTGCCACAGGAATCTGAGGCGGCATCTGCACTATAGAAAGGAGGGAGTCCATGCCGGCAAGCCCGTTGGATTTTCCAGGATTAACGCACTCCAGCGGTACGCCGATTACCGGCAAAACTGTCTCTGACGCAATAACGCCAGGCAATGCAGCGGCAAGACCAGCTCCGGCAATAATTACCTCGCAGCCGTCAGCCTCTACCTGTGCAACAGTACGCGTCAGAAGCGCGCCCGCACGGTGTGCCGAAATGATGTATGCCTTGAATTCAACCCCGAATTCACGCAATACGTCCGCAGTCTTTTTCATTGTCTCCGAATCAGACTTTGACCCAAAAAAAATAGCAACTTTCATTGTGTACCTCAAAAAGTAATAACTTATTCTAGCATAAAGTGACATAAAGTGAAAAGTTGTAACAAGCAGTACAAACAGCTTTTTTCTAAAAGGTCGAATGTCGAGCTTCAAAAAGTAAAATACGCAGAAAGCAACTCCCAGCGGGAACCCATCCCGAAAAAAAGACTTCCGCGCTTCGCTTGTGCAGATTTTTTTTCGGGCGTGGAACCCCGCTTCCGTTGCTTTCTGAGTTTCCAATCAAAACTCGACATT
>CADCRJ010000208.1 GCA_902803735.1 uncultured Spirochaetaceae bacterium | reverse complement strand
TCGTTGCCGCAGACGAAAATCTGCATGTTGTTTGTTCCGGCCAGAGTGTTTGCAGGGATAAAGCTTTCGGTCAAAATGCCTTCGCCCATGAAATCAGCAGCTTTTACGAACTTGCAGCCGTCATAATGCTCCTTGAAGACTTCGGCGATTTCTTTTGCTGTGAGCTTTTTCTCCAAAAGGCGTGCGTGGAGAGAGACCGTAACAGTCATTCCCTGGAAATAATCGCAGACATAAGGATTGAAAATCGGCTTGTAGTTGAGACCGCTTACTTTCATCATCTCAGGAAGATGCTTGTGCTCCTGAGTGAGAGCGTAAAGTCGTGGAGAATCAAGCTCCGGGTTTCGGTTCGGGTCTTCGTACTGAGCGATTGCCTTTTTGCCTGCACCAGAATATCCCGAAACTGCATGGCAAACCACAGGATAATCAGGCGACATAATTCCGCGAGAAACAAGAGGATAGCAGATAGAAGCAAAACCAGAAGCATAGCATCCAGGACCTGCGACACGGTTAGATTTTTCGATTCGTGCACGGTGCTCAGCAGAAAGTTCCGGGAAGCCGTAAGCCCAATCCGGATTCGTGCGGTGAGCCGTAGAAGCGTCGATAATTCGTACTTTTGGATTCGTGCAAAGCGAAACCGCCTCGATACTAGCCGCATCCGGCAGACAGAGGAATGTAAAATCCGAAGCGTTAATCATCTTAGCGCGCTCAGCTGGCTCCTTTCGCTTTTCCTCGTCAATCAAAAGAATCTCAATGTCCGAACGGTTTTCGAACCGTTCAAAAATCTTGAGACCAGTAGTTCCTTCTTTTCCGTCAATGAAAATCTTGTATGCCATTTTTTGCTCCTTGGTTCCTAAAATCTATTTATTTTTATTTATCAATCCAACAGAACGGAGGTTCATTTCCATACATAAGTTTTTCTTCATCTGAGAAAGTATTCCACATATATTTAAATGTAAAACCTCCATAAGTTTTTTCATCGATAACATAAAGCCAATCACTTACAAAATTTCTATCGACTGTGATTTTTGTTCCTTCTTTAATATCTGTATAAAACGACTCGCTATTTAAAGTTCCAAATACGGTATCATTTTCAATATATATGTCAGAAAGAAACATGTGTTCAACACCTTCAAAACTTCCATCTTTATAAGGAAATGCATATTTTATTAAACAAACTGTCATTGCGGGAATAATTCTTCTTGATTCATTTTTCAATTCTTTTAAAAATATATCATAATTTGCCTGAGCTTCTTTTATTGCTTTTGTCATACCGACATCTTCCCCAGAAAACCATTTAATTGGGTCTTGAGAATTATCATCATTTTTCTTGTTTTTAAAGATATTAAAGGAACCCATATCATTTCCCTGTTTTACCAAATTGTGGAATGTAAGCACAAACATTCCTAAGCAAATATTTATCTATTATATAAATATTGGGATGGCTTTTCTAGGGATAATTTGTTTATATTTTTTTCAAAATGCCAAAACTTTTTTCTGGTTTTAGTGCTATTTTACAGGGTGCATGTCATATTCCCAGCCAGCCCAGTTGACCAAAACAAGCCTGTACGAGTCACAAACTTTGATTTTGTATTCCGCAGAGGAAGGTTCTTCGTCATACACTTGGCAGTCTGCAACATACAGCGTACCGTCCCAGCGAATTGACCAATTGCCTCCAAAGCCCTCGCTTTCTTTTAGCCCAAAGAAAAACCGCCCGTCGCTTTTAATGTAAACAGAATGCCCCTCATCTTCCCATTCGCCAATAAGGTACTCCTCTTCGATTTCATCTTTTTTCAGATAATTTTTTTTTGGGTCAAAGCAGCTCAAATATCCACCAAAAACCCAGCCTTCACTAGGTGGCACATCTTCCATATTCACGGCATAAAGCCAGACTTCTTTGATTCCGTCAATCTCAAACCTTCTGTCCGTCCGCTTTGTAACTTCCAGCTTTGTACCATTCGGAAACGACCCCAGCTTTTCGCCGACAACAGGCTCAGCTCTGTAATTTAAACTTGAGCCGTCATCTGTACTTACAAAATGCACAATCGGCGATTTCAAAGTTATTATCTCATAATCATTTACGCCTGTATCTTCCGACTTGATTTCGGCATCATCGTATTCTTCCGTTTCTGAAATTTCTTCTGCTTTAGTTTGTTCTGGCTCTTCTATGCAAGGTTCTGCTGAAACAGCATCATTTTGTGCAGAATCTGGAACATCTTCTTCAACAATGTTTTCTGCTGTTTCAACAACATTTGCACTCTTTTTTTCGCAGCCAAAAAATGTAAAGCAAGCGACAACTAACGCAAAAAGTATTCTTTTCATTTGGATAAGCAAAACTATTTTTTCAGAGGAACATAAGGAACGATGAAGCACTGTCCGAGCACACTTGAATCCGTAAGCGGAGCCTCTGTCGAAGTTTTAGTCGCGGCCTTTACTCCAGCAGGAGTCGTAAAGCCGATTGCAGTTCCGTTCTCCTTACATTCCTTTATAATTTCAAAACCAGTACGAACCTGAGATTTCATGTCCTGAAAAACACTTCCGTAAAGCTGGTTATCGTTCAGAAGCTTTTTTCCACGCTCAGTTCCGTCAACGCCGATAATCGGAACTGGTACAGAGATACCATCGCCGTCAGTGTCCCTAGTAGGATTTGAAGGATCGTCGAGAACGTTATTGTCAATGAAAGCATTTATAGCTCCAATTGCCATATCATCATTCTGTGTTATGATTGCATCCACGCCAGAAATTCCGTTTTTCTGAATCCAGATATTCATCGCTTCTCTTGCAACTTTTTTGTGCCAGTTCGCCGCTATCTGTGACAAAATATTGACCTTATACCCCTTGCTTGCCATTGCGGCCAAGAATCCTTCTCTGCGAGGAATTTGAGCTGGATGTCCGAACTCGCCATTGAAATAAAGTACATTGACGGTCTTTCCATTGAGCTTTCCTGGATTTTTCTTGAAATACTCATCAAGAAGCTCTGCCTGATATGCCCCAGCCTCTGTTTCTGGAGAAGACGTGTAGTAGAAATTCTTGCTGAGTTTTAAAGCATCGATCGTAGGAACAACATTCGAAAACACAACAACCCCGCCCTTTGACGCAATGATATGAGAAATCTGGTCTGTCAAATCTGTTGTTGCTGGAACAATAAAGAAATATTTGATGCCGTTCATAAGCATGGTTTTTATCTGGTCAATCTGAGTCGGGGCATCATTGTCAAAGGCATAGCATCTGATCGAAAGACCAGTTTCTTTAGCAGCATCTAAAACATAACCTTTGTATGTCTGCCAGAAAGCATCCTGATCTGATTTGAGCAGCACGCCGACTGTATTATTAGTATCTTTTTTTTCACCATTGCAAGAAAAAAAGTGCAACAAAACAAAGGCTGTCATCAAAATAAAAGCCATTTTCTTAATAAAATTATTCATAAATCATCCCCCTTTCAGACTTTGAACTGATCAACTTGAGCTCCTATTTCTTCGATCGAGGAGCTCATCGTTCTTGTAATTTCATTAAGGGCAAGACCGGTCTCGTTCAGTTTTTCAGTAGTTTCACTCATAAATTCCATGCTATTTTCGATAGCACTAGTTATATCTTGAAGCTCTTTGATTTCTGCAAGAATTGATTGATTACCCTTTGCCATTTCTTTTGATGCAGAACGAACTTCGAAAGTGCTGTTGTTCATGTTTCCCAATGCCGCACCAATCTGTCTTGAGCCTTCAGCCTGCTCGCCCATCGCATTCTTAATCTGGTTAACAAGCGTGTCAGTCTGCTGGATTTTATCAGCAACAAGAGTGAATGTTTTGTTTGTCTCCTCAGAAGCCGTAACGACATTCGAGATTGAATCGCGGATGACCTGAAGCTGAGTTCCGATTGTCTTTGACTGCTTTGAAGAAGTCTCCGAGAGTTTTCTGATTTCGTCCGCTACGACGCTGAACCCTCGCCCAGCCTCGCCCGCATGAGCTGCCTCTATTGCCGCGTTCATGGCAAGAAGGTTCGTCTGGCTTGCAATTGAAGCGATTGTCTTGTTTGCTTCCTGAAGCATCTTTGACTCTTCGACAATCTGGTTGATTTTTACATTCATGTCCTTCTGTTTTTCAGCGCCCATCCTTGAATTTTGCTCAAGCTCGCTGAATTGAAGTGCCATTTTCTTTACAGAGTCATTTACCGAGTCAATGTTGCCAATCATCTCCTCAACAGAAGCAGAAGCCTGAGAGACGCTTGAAACCTGAGACTCAATCATTTTTTCCTTTTTCTCGATGTTTGAGGAAATCTCGTTGACAGCCCCTGCCGTCTGAGAAACACAGTCAGCCTGATGCTTTATCTGGCTGCTAACAGTATCGATGCTCTGCAAAATCTGATTGTTAGCTTCTTCAGTTCCAGAAGTGCACGATGTCATCTGGGTACCAGCAGAAGAAAGCACATCCTTCGATTTTTTGAGCTGAACTACGATTCTGTGGAGTTTTTCTGTAAAAGCGTTGAATCCATCAACGACAGAGCCGATTTCAGTCTTTGACTTGATTGTAATTCGTTTTGTAAGATCAGCGTTTCCAGAAGCAATTTCATTTATAGATTTTTCAACCGCTGTCACAGGACTAAGAAGCTTGCTTGCCAAGAAAAGACAGAAGGCGGCAATAAGAAGAACAGTCACAAGCGAAGTGATTATAATGAGAGGTCTGAGCTGATTTCCTGTGGTATAGACCTGCGACTCGGCCATCGAAAGAGCGTAGAACCATTTGGTGTTTGCAATCGGAGTATAAGACACAAAAGATTTCTCTTTTTCATCCCCCAAGCCAGAAACCCAAGCAGTTCCGATTTCTCCAGAAACGGCTTTTTTTACCATTTCGACCAAGTCTGAGTTCTTTCCGCCCTTCAAAAGGTTCAGTTTCATCATGTAATCAGGATTTTTGTTCGCTATTACAGTTCCGTCGTCAGTCACGACCCATGCCTGTCCTGTTCTTCCAAGAAGGACATAACTTACAAGGTTCTGGATATTATGGAGCGGAACAACGGCGACAAATGCACCTATTGCAGTTCCATTTCTGCGGGCAACACGAGCGATGTGGAAAACATAGTCACCTTCGCTATCTGTAGTAGGATTTCCTACGAACTCGCTTTTTTTGTTGACTATTATTTCCTGATAAAATTTTTCAGAAGTCATATTGAAAGTTTCACCGTTATCAGAAACTGCGCTTCCGTCCTTAGAAACATAAATGACGGAATCGAAATAAGACTTTCTGGCTCCGTTGTGTTCCCTGAGCCAAGTCTTAATCTGCTCGTCGTCACCAGTTTTTAGAATGTCAGCCGAAGTATAATAAGCCAGCTGGTTCATATATTCGTTGATTTTGTTCGCGATTGCAAAGGAATAGGCATTTGTAATCTGTGTGCAGTCCATAGCGTAGCTTTGAGCCGTGGAACGCTTCGTAACTACAGTCACGATGTAAGTCTGGACGAGGCTTGAAAGGATTATGATTCCTACAAGGCTCGAACACAGAATTGCAGCGATTCTGTATCTTTTTTGTGTCATACCAAGTACCCCTGTGAAAAGAAAATCATTTGAGGGAATTCAAAAAATCGAGGTGATTTTGGAAAACTCTCTTTAAACAGAATCTCATAGGATTTTAATTATTTCAAATAAAAAGTAGTTTTTTGTGATACCTAAATTAGTGAACGCATTTCATTACTCAAAAACTGCATTTTATCTGAAAGACATTTTCTCTCTTTATTTTTTGGCGTATGCTTTATGAACACTTACAAAGGAGATGTATTTTATGATTACGACTGAACATTTAACGATATATCCTGCAACGCAAAAGCAGATGGAAACTTTTATTCTAGCAGAGACAGACTCAGACTTAAAAGAAGCTTACAGGGAAATGCTAGAGGGTTGCTTACAGAATCCGAGTAAATGGGACTGGTACGCAATGTGGATGATTGAGCTGAAAGACGGAACTCATATTGGTGATTTGTGCTTTAAAGGAATCAGCTCTGACGGCGTGGCAGAAATAGGCTATGGCATTCTGGAGGCATATCAAAGGCATGGTTACGCTACAGAGGCTGTAAAAGCAGCCTTGGGCTGGGCATTCAAACACAAAGAGGTAACAGCAATAGAAGCAGAAGCCGCAGCAGAAAACATTGCATCCCAAAAAGTTCTCGCAAAATGCGGTTTTATAGAGAACGGGCAAGTCGGAGAAGAAGGCGCACGTTACACCTGCAAGCAGCTATGATTTAATTTTCAAATTTTGCTATAATCGGAGATAAGGAAGAAAAAATGCTCAATTTTGAAAGTGATTACATCGAAGGTGCACATCCGCTAATTTTGGAGGCACTTACAAAAACAAACATGGAAGCCCTTTCTGGCTATGGAAAAGACGAGTACACAGCAACTGCAAGAGAAAAAATTGCAGCTGCCTGTGGTTTGAACAATGCCGAGATTTTCTTTATTACTGGTGGAACTCAGACAAATCAAATTGTAATCGATACGATGCTACAACAATACGAAGGTGTCGTTTCCGCACAGACAGGACATATCAACACACATGAAGCAGGAGCAATCGAATACACAGGGCGCAAGGTTCTTGCTGTTCCTGCTCATAACGGCAAAATATACGCGGAGGAACTTGATTCATTTATACGAGATTTTTACGAGGACGGAAACCACGAGCACGAGGTATTCCCTGGAATGTGCTATATTTCGCACCCAACTGAGTACGGAACACTTTACTCTAAAGAGGAACTCAGTAAAATTAGTGACGTATGCCATAGTCACAATATTCCGCTTTTTATGGACGGAGCACGACTAGGCTACGGATTAGCAAGCAATCAAACTGATGTAACGCTGCAAGATATTGCCAGATTATGCGACGTTTTTTACATTGGCGGGACAAAGGTAGGTGCACTTTGTGGTGAGGCAGTTGTATTCACAAAGAAAAATATGCCTGCGCACTTTGAGCATTTGGTCAAAAAACACGGGGCACTTCTTGC
The DNA here is from genome assembly GCA_902803735.1 of uncultured Spirochaetaceae bacterium. Classification (GTDB taxonomy): domain Bacteria; phylum Spirochaetota; class Spirochaetia; order Treponematales; family Treponemataceae; genus Treponema_D. The sequence continues at coordinate 2,334 of CADCRJ010000208.1, read as the reverse complement.
AAAAGGCAGGTTGCTTGGAGTTCAGTTTGACACACTCTTTACTAATGACCTTTATCTAAAAATCAGCAAGAATGCGATTGACCGTGCCGAAGAGCTAAAATCCATTTTTGCAGAAAAAGGCTATAAATTTTTCATAGATTCCCCTACTAACCAACAGTTCGTAATTCTTGAAAATTCAAAAATGCAAGAACTAAAAATGAACGTAAAATTCAGTTTTTGGGAAAAATACGATGCAAATCATACGGTCGTCAGATTTGCCACAAGCTGGGCAACCACAAGCGAAAAAATCGCAGAGCTTAAAAAATTGCTATAGAGATTCAAATCATCTGTAGCAAATCATCCAAGTCACTTCCAAGCCGCGACAAAATCTCTTCTTTGAGATGCTCGCGGATTTTTTGTTTTCTAACTTGTGTTCCCGATAGCGTTTATGTTATAGTGTGATTGATAGTGAAGTTTCGCTATCAAATTCTAGGAATCCAAATTTTCTATGCCTTTCATATCTTTAACATTCACCGCATTTTTCTTGATTTTTATTTCACTCTATCATCTTGCAACTAGATTCAAGAAAAATGACTTGCTCGTACAGCAGATTATTCTTCTTACGGCAAGTTTTGTCTTTTATGGTTTCGCAGATTTGCGATTTTTACCTTTTCTTCTATATATTATCGCTCTTTCGTACATCGGCGGGCTTTTTTGCAGGAACCGAATCCTGCTCGCAATTTTCATTCTGGCAGACCTTGCACCGCTCTTGTTCTTCAAATATGCTCCGAGCGACTGGCACACGCATATAATCTTCCCGCTCGGTCTTTCGTTCTTCACATTCCAGAGCATAAGCTACATAGCGGACTGCTACACAAAGAAAATCGAGCCGGAGCGGAATCTTTTGACCGTCGCACAGTTCGTCAGTTTTTTCCCTGTGATTTCAAGCGGCCCGATTCAGCGTGCGGGAAATCTTATTCCTCAGTTCAAGGCCGTTCATCGCTTTGATTACGACAATGCGACCAACGGAATGAAGCTTTTTGCATGGGGACTTTTCAAAAAAATCTGCATCGCGGACAAAATCGCCGTTTATGTCAATTTTGTGTACGGAAACGCAAGCGACCAATATGGTCTTGCACTTCTTTTTGCGACCGTGCTTTATTCGTTCCAGATTTACTGTGATTTTTCGGGTTACAGCGACATGGCAATCGGCGTTGCCCGATACATGGGATTTGATGCAGGAAAGAATTTTGACCATCCGTATTTGTCGCAGTCGGTCGGCGAGTTCTGGCGGCGCTGGCACATCTCGCTTTCTTCTTGGCTTCGCGATTATGTCTACATTCCGCTCGGCGGAAGCCGTGTCGCGCTCCCAAGAATCTACGCGAATCTTTTCATCACATTTTTGGTCAGCGGAATCTGGCACGGCTCGACATGGAATTTCGTGATTTGGGGCTTGTTGCACGGATTTTACCAGTGCGTTGGTCGGGCAGCGAAACCTGTATTTGAAAAAATCAGAATCCCTGCATGGATAAAGATTTGCATAACATTCTGCCTCGTAACATTCGCATGGGTTTTCTTCAGGGCAGAAAACTTGAATCAAGCAGGAATAATCATCAGCAAAATGAGCCAGATTCCTCATAACATCGCGGAGTTTTTAGTAAAGAAAAATTCAGTCGGGCTAAAAGAATGTTTGAAAGTATTCTTTGCATTTACAAGTCAGACATATTTTCTAAAAAGGATGATAAAACTTCTTTTAGTGCTTTTAGCTTTTATTTTGACAAATATAGCGATTCAAAAACAAAATGGATTAAAAATTATAAAATCAATCCCATTTTTTATTCGTTGGATCTTATACATAGGATTTACATTGTTTATTTTTGAAACATTGTTAACATCAGATACCTCATTCTCTGGAAATTTCATATATCAAAGATTTTAGGCAGACGTCATGAAAAAATTTTTATTGAAAAACTTTCTCTTATTTTTTGTAGCAATATTTATTCCTTTGGCACTACGCTACCATTACGAAGCTTTTAATGTATTTCATTGGAAAAATTTAAGAATATTGGAATCTGCCGTTGATGGAAATGAAAATGTTGTCAAAACACAGTACATAATTCACAATCCCCAAAGATTCAATGCGTTTATATTAGGTTCATCAAGAATCGGACATTTACCTCAGGATGCCTTGCCATCTCATTTAGAAGAAAAAAATCTAAATTGGTTTAATATGACTTACACAGAAGGTTTTCCACAAGAAAACTATGAAACACTAAAAAGTTTCTTAAAAAATAAAATAAAAATTGAAGCTGTTTTATTAGGATTTGATAACATCTCAATGTATGCAACATCCGA
>CADCRJ010000207.1 GCA_902803735.1 uncultured Spirochaetaceae bacterium | reverse complement strand
TTCATCGATGATTATGACAATCTGTTTGTCACTTGCAATGCACAAATCTGAAATAAAATCGCTGGTATTGTTTTCATTTGGGAATTTTTTAAAAAAACTATGCCCTGTATAACGATTAAGAAGCCCGCCGGCTTTTTTTGAAATATTTTTAGGCTGTGCTTTCCATAAAAGTTGAAAGAAATATTTTTCCAGAGATTCCAGTGTCAAAAATGATTCATCAGTACCTTCAAAGCTAATTGAAAAAACCGTATAGTCCTCTACCAATGCGTCTTTCAATGAATTAAGCGTAGTCGTTTTTCCGTACTGGCGGCCACGGTTGATGCAGAAGTAGTCGCCACGGTTAACCATCTTTTTTATCTGCTGCACGCGCTCGTCAATGTTCACCATGTAATGGTCTTCGGCAAAACAAGTTCCTGTCGTATTGAATCTTCTCATATCTGAATTATAGCATGAAAGCAAATTGTTGAATAGAAATCTTTTACATTCAAACCAATGCTTATCGCCGTGGAAAAACGAGAGCACTGCCAAGCTCCGAGAGGTTTACGATAGGCTTGCTCCGTCAATTTTTATTTTATAAAAGCTTTATTTACAAGTGCACCTGCAACACATGAAAACAAAACGACAGGTATTGTTATTATATTGCCAATATGATTTACCACATAAACTGTTGAATAATAATCTTTTTTAATTTCACGCTCTACATAAATCGAGTTGTCATATTCGTACTTTTCATAATTTATAACAACAGTCTTTTCATCTTTTGTCTTATAAGCAGATGTTTCGGAAACACTTTTTTCTACAACAATGTGATTTTTTGTAAATGGCTTGTGAAACTCTGGATAAAACTGAATCTTATTTTCCAATCTTGCAGCAATCATTTTTTCCTTTTCTTCTGGGAAATCAAAGCTAATTCCTTTCCACCATTCTGGGAGATAATCAATAGCAGCAAAAATGAACACCGCACTTGAATAAAAGAGGCATTTTCCAAGACTTACTGTTGTAGCTCCTGCTATGACAAAAGGCTTTAGAAAGAAAGAATAAGAAATGAATTTATAGTCGGAATCACTTATTACCGTATTTTTGGTAGAATGAGTTTCAACTGTAAGATTTCCACTTCCAGAGTATTTGGTAAAGACGGTTTTGCTAGCTTCTTTTTCTTTGAAGTCTTTCGTACATTCTGAAATTATGCCAGAACCTTCGTAAACTACACTTTTGTATTGCTCATAAACCTTCGTTGACTGGCAAGACATGCATAACAAGGTCAGGCAAATAGAGAAAATAGAAGAGAAAATTGATTTAGTTAAATTGAGATTCATCATAGCGTTTTTTTGAAAAAAGACTGTTAAATTCACAAAATATGAATATTTGCAAGAAAATCATCGGATTTCCTGGTGGAGGCTAACCAGAAATCCGATGCTAAAAGATTTTTATTAGTATGAGCCAGAACGATATTCGTCTACCAGATTATTGAACGCTTCGTGCGAAAGCCCCGTGCATTGCTCAAGGTCGCCATATTCAATGAAGCCGAGGCGGTAAATCATATCTGCTGAAATTTTATCAATCCACTGAAGATTTTTCAGCTGCGAGGCCGACACGCTTACATCGATTCGATTGTAAGATTCCTTTCCCTTGCCGTCGGTATTTCGCTTTTCGTATGTGCTCGTGCTGTTGTTGATGTATTTTGAAAGCTCGCCCTGCCCGGCGGTCTCTGCACTCTCAATGCTTGAGCCGACACCGACCACAAACACGCCTTCCTGCGGCATCTTCAAATCATAACTTTCTGCGAGGTAAGACTTGAAAACACGGGCATCAGTCCATTTTGGAAGCCCATTCTTTTTCGCTTCCCTGCCGAATGAACTTGTGCTGCCGCAACCAACAAACAATACCATAGCCAACGCAAAAACTGAAACGATAATTTTTTTCATACGATTCTCCTTCTGAAGTTTTTCTGTATCAAAGCAACTTGATACCTCGGAAAGAAAATGTATTGCATTGTTGCGGGAACGTAAAATTTGGGAATTGATGACAATATACATTTTTCTGGAATTTCACTATATTTAAAACATGGGAGCAAAGGATATAGCAGAAAAGAATCTTGAAGCTTGGAACGATGTTTTTGCGGACATTGTGAATGTATTGCTGTTCAATGGCAAGAGAATCATTCTCGAAAATGAGCTTGAAGCCGACACAACAAACAGCATGTTCAAAGCCGATGGCAAATTGCATGAACAGAAACGCGATGTTTCAAAATTCTGGAAGAATGGAGAAATTCGAATCGCTATCCTGGGGTTTGAAAAACAGACCGTTCAAGATTACAAGATGCCGCTTCGAGTAATCAGCTATGACGGTGCCAGCTACAAGCAGCAGCTTCTGGATGAAAAACTAACCAAAAATTTCCCTGTAGCGACTCTTGTCCTGTATTTTGGAACTGAAAGCAGATGGACAGCCCCGAAGAATCTTTGTTCCTGCTTTGAGATTCCAGAAGAAATAAAGCCGTTCGTGAGCGATTACAAAATCAACGTATTTGAAATTGCCTGGCTTGATGATGAAACAATCGAAAAGTTCCAGAGTGATTTTAAGATAGTTGCCAAATATTTTCAAGCTAAGAGACTTCATGCAGAATATGAAGGCTCAAAAGACGAAATAAAGCATGTAGATGAAACTTTAAAAATGTTATCTGTTTTAACAGGTGACGATTCGTTTGAAAGGGTGTATAATGAAAGCAACTTCAAGAAGGGAGGTGTGACTATGTGCGATGTTGTTGAAAGAATTGAAAACAGAGGAAAAGAAGATTTGATTAGAAAAATGTTAGATGCAAAATTTGCAACACCGGAACAAATTGCAGACCTTCTTAAGATTTCTGTTGAAGATGTCAAAAAGATTGCAGAGAAAGTTCCTGTAATTGCTTAAATTAATGTGCAAAGGCGGAATGTCATAATTGCACAGGACATATTCAAATTATTGAACTCACTTTTTGATACTCCAAATACAGCTTTGCTGAAATCCGAGCGATGTAAAACAAAACAAAGCATTATGTTTAGAGCGTAAAATTTTATACACTTTTCCCTGTATTTTTATTATATTTAAATCATGGCGGAGAAAGACATAACAGAGAAGAACCTCGAAGCGTTGAATGATGTGTTTGCAGATATTGTGAATGTACTTTTGTTCAAGGGCGAGCAGATTGTTTTGGAAAACGAACTTGAAGCGGATACAACAAAAAGCATGTTCAAGGCAGATGGGAAAATCCACGAGCAAGAACGCGATGTCTCAAAGTTCTGGAGGAACGGAGAAATTCGCATTTCAATTTTGGGAATTGAAAATCAAACTGCACAAGATTCCGACATGCCGCTTCGTGTAATCAGTTACGACGGGGCAAACTACAAGCAACAACTTTTGGATAAAAAGCAAAAGAAGCGTTATCCAGTTGCAACTCTTGTGCTGTATTTTGGAACAAAAGAAAAATGGACAGTAGCAAAGAGTCTTTATGATTGTTTTGAAATCCCGGAAAAACTAAAACCTTTTGTTAATGATTACAAAATAAATGTGTTCAACATTGCCTTTCTAAGTCCAAAAGCAATCGCAATGTTCAAAAGCGATTTTAAGATTATTGCTGAATATTTCCGAACGAAACGCTTGAAGCAGAAATATAAAGGCTCAAAAGAAAAATTGCAGCATGCGAACGAGACCTTAAAAATGTTTTCAGCATTAACAGGTGACGATTCTTTTGAAAGGGTATATAATGAAAGCAACTTCAATAAGAAAGGAGGTGTTACTATGTGCGATGTCGTTGAAAGAATCAGAAATGACGGAATAAACAAAGGCATTCTCGAAGGCCAAAAAAATATTATCAGAAATCTCATCGAATCAAAAGCTGGCTCTATAGAACAAATTGCAGAATGGGTAAAACTTCCTGTAAAAGAAGTTCAAAAAATTGCACGCGAAACGCAAGTATTAAACTAAGGGTTTCGCCTCTGTCATTTCTGAAAACATTCCAGTCCAAGATTGTAGAATTTTTCAAAAGTGTCATTGTTAAAATCCAGATATATTTTCTTTACATAATATTTCGCCTCATTTTTTGAGATAGTTTTGGAACTCGCAAATCTCCAGGTATCACAAGCAAAAGCTCCGTATTTTTCTGTTATGGTATCCAGAACATCTTGCATTGTCTTTATGTCTGAATTTATCCCCGTTAGATCAGAAATCTTTTCAAGTTCCATAGCTTGCTTCTTCCTCCAGTTTGTGA